>NZ_JBALMG010000001.1:0-27570 GCF_036963225.1 Bacillus sp. JJ783
AATGAGGCGTTTGTAAAAAACGCCTCATTTTTGTTTACCTTTTTTTGAATTACGATTTGCGTACTTCGCACTATTTTCTCCTTCGTACTCTAATGCAAATTCTGCATCTGGTAAGCTTTCTTTCGGAGTTTTATTATTATTAATTGCTGCATTTTGTTTTACTTTTCTTTTTACCACCATACTCACCTGCTCTCACTAAATAACTTTCTATTCTAGTTTGAAACAACTTACAGTAATTATTACTGGGAAGTGTTAACAAGTACATAAGAGCTTATATATGGAAATACTACATACGAACAAGCCATTATAAAAAGGAGCGATGACTTTGAAGGAGAAAGAAACGATCCAATCACCAATTTTAGACGAGACGCTCCCTCATCAAATGAACTTTCCCTCTTTTAAAGGAACAGGAAAACCAATGCAACAACCTTTTATTAATCAATACGATGTTGTAATTGGAGACAGTAAATACAATTCCACTAACAGTCCTCTTAATAACTGGAGTGATGAGGTAGACCCTGCCATTATGGCTGGAGAAGAATGGATCCATCCTACAAATGATATTGGGTGGATTTCAGAAGAAAATCAAGAACTACTAAAAAACGAAGTTGACAACAAAAATGATGCTTTTATGCACCCTCAATTTGGAATTAACGATTAAAAAAACCATTCTACCTAACGTAGGTAGAATGGTTTCATACTATCCAATAATAATTCTCTCTTTCGGATATTTATAGCGAGGTGGTTGTTCTCTTCCACCACTAGCTAATATAAATGTTAAAATACCGACGCGTCCGATAAACATAAGTACAATGAGTACAAGTTTACCAACAGTTGTTAGCTCTGGAGTAATACCTGTTGATAGTCCAGTCGTCCCGAAAGCAGAACAAACTTCAACTATTAAACTCATAAGTGGTACATTTTCCGTAATGGATAAAATAAATAGCGCCGAGGCACATAATAAAATCCCCATTGTCATAACGACAGATGCTTTCAACACATCCTCTTCATGTAGCTGACGTTTGAAAACTCGGACTGTTCTCCCACCCCTTGCAAATGTATATAGCGATAATATACTAACAGCAAATGTTGTTGTACGTATCCCGCCCCCAACTGAACTTGGAGATGCTCCAATGAACATTAATATACTCATAAATAACAGTGTTGGTTGTGATAATTCACGTATGTCCATTGTAGCGAGTCCACCACTTCGCGTCGTCACAGATTGGAATAATGTATAAAATACAGTTTCATGCCATGATTTTCCTACTAAAAAATGATTTCGTTCTAATAGAAAAATCATAATTGTTCCGACAATAACGAGTGCAAAAAATGTCGTTGTCGTCAATTTTGTAAATAATGAAAAGCGAAATAGTTGCTGTCGCCTTTTACTAAGGAATTGCTTTACTTCCATTAACACTGGGAAACCGATAGCTCCTAAAATAATAAGCAACATATGAATCATTTGAACAATATAATCTTTTTTGTACGGAATAAGTGATTGTCCTGTTAAATCAAATCCTCCGTTCGTTGTTGCACTCACAGCGGCAAAGAAACCGTGAAAATAAGCTTCTTGCCAAGTCGGGAAATATAGTAAAAATCTTGTACCTAACAGTATTGCTCCAATGAGTTCTATCGAAATAATTACAATTAAAATAGAACGCATCAATTCTACAAGACCCGATAAATTTCCTTGGTTATGGTCTGCCATAATTAACCTTCTTCGCTGCAAACCAATCTTTTTACCCGTTATAATCCAAACGAATGTACCAAGTGCCATAATTCCTAATCCGCCTAATTGTAAAATCAGGGCTAAAACAATAATTCCTGCTGTTGTAAACGTATCTGAAATAGTCACAACAGACAGTCCTGTAACGCTTACAGCACTAACAGATGTAAACAGCGCATCTATAAATGTCCATTTCACGCCAGGCTTCGTAACAAATGGTAAACTAAGTAAAATTACCGATACAACTACCGCTAGTAAATAAAATACAACGATAAGTTGCACGGGACGTAACTTTTGTAAAAACTTTTTTATATCTCTCATTCCATCACTTCGCTACCTTTTTTCTATCGATTAAATAAAGAAAAATCATCACTTTCTTCATTTGTAAATAACTGCTGAAATAGTTTCGCAAATACCATTCCGTATACAGTTCCATTTCCCCCATACGGCAATGCGTAATATAAATTATGTATTTTTTTATCTTCTTTTAAAATAGGAAGACCGTCATGACTGCCACCAAATGCTGCTGCCCAATAGTATTCTGCCTGTATATTATTAAGCAGTGGGAACATTTCTTTTACAATGTTAATAAGGAGATTACGCTTATTCAATAATTTCGTATCGCCGATTTTTTGAATTTTCAGCGCCTCATCTAATCCGCCTACAATAATGCGGTTTTGATACGTTCGACAATACAAATATGGACGTGCTGTTTCCCAAATTAATGATTGCTCATGCCAGCCTTCAAAATGATCTATCTTATTTGTCACAACGGCATAAGACGTTTCTACTGTTGTATTTTTTTCTTTCTTTCCAAAAATTTCTTCATAACCTGTCGCCATAATAACATTCTTTGCTACGATTTTATTTCCTGTATTCGTGTAACAAATTAAATCCTTTTGAATTTGTTTAATATGTAATGCCTCTGTATGTTCATATATAGTAGCGCCCATTTGTTTCGCTTTATGCAAAAGACTATGCGCTAATAAATACGGATTCACTTCTGCATCACCGCTTGTATATAACGCTGCTTGTTTTGCAAATGAATAACGTTTCTTAATATCAGACTCTGTAAAATATTCAACCGGAAATCCATAATGGCGTAACGTATTATATTCTTCTTGTAAAAATGAAATATCCTCATCTCTACTTGCATAATACAAACTATTTCGCGGAATAAAATGGGGATCAATATCGAGAGTTGACACAACCTTCTCCATTGTTTGCAGCGCTTCATAACAAAGTCTATATGCTCGTACCCCTTTCTCTTCACCAAATGTATGAATAAGAGAGGTTAACGATTTATCATTAACAAATTGTAATAATCCTGTATTTGCAGCTGTGCTACCACATGCAATTGCTCTTTTTTCAATGAGCATAACACGCATTCCAATTTTAGCTAACGAATACGCTATATGAGCACCTGCTTCTCCACTTCCAATTACTAGTACATCACATATCATATCATTTTCTAACGTTGGATAACAAGGTACAGAAACTCCAGCATTCCAAAACAACTTACCAGTCATAAGCTTCATAATTATACTCCTACAATGTATTTTTCTCCTTCCTATGTTTCGTCATTTCCCATAAAAAAATCCAACTAACATACGCTAGTTGGATTTCTTCTCTTTAATTAGAACGCTCTTCAAGCCAATTCCCAACCGTCGGATATGTTTGCTTTACAGCCGTTCCACCATACACGATAGACATATGTCCTGTCGGCAAACATACATACTCTTTATCTGTGCTAGAAATATGATCAAGTAAAGCTTCTACTTGACATGGCAGAGCAATGTGATCACGTTTCGCAGAAATATTTAGGACATTCGCCTTAATATTTGCAAGGTCTACCTTTTGTCCGCGAATAACGAGTTCACCCTTCACTAATTTATTATTTTGATAAAAATCACGAATCCATTGTCTATAAGATTCGCCTGGGAACGGAATACCATCGCCTACCCACTTTTGAACTAATTTCCAACTTTCGACGAAGCGCTCATTTTCTGAACGATCGACTAAAGCAACATATGGACCGACAAAGTTTGTAATTGGTTTTAACATCTTATTTCCGAAATCAATCATTTCTGGCGGAATATTTCCGAATGTATCAACCGCTTTATCTAAATTGAAATATTTCTCATCTAATAAAGGACCGTATAATCCTGTTTCAGAGAAATCAAAAGGACTTGTCATAAAAATCAAGTTACGAATTGGCATGTCCGGATGAAGCGCTGCATAAATAGATGTTAACGTTCCACCCATGCAATAACCAAGTAAAGAAATCTCGTCCGATTTTGCAGTTCTCATTACTTTTTTCACTGCTTTTGCGATATAATCGAACACGAAATCATCAAATTTCAAATGACTATCTTCTAAACCAAATGTGCCCCAATCAAGCATATACACATCAAAACCACGATCTACTAAATATTCCACTAAACTATTACCTGGAGTTAAATCCATAATATACGGTTTATTAATAAGAGCGTATATTAATAAGATTGGAACTCTCTGTGTTTTTTCTTGTTTTGGAATGTAACGATAAAGCTTCGTTTTATTCTTCGTCCAAATAACCTCTTTCGGTGTTAAACCAACTTGTGGTTCTGGTTCGCGTAATAAAATTTCGCTCGCTCTTTTCACACGGCGATATGCTTTACGATATTCTTCTGGGTACAACTCCAATTGCTTTTCCCATTCCGTTACGAATGTAGTCATTTTTTCTATCTCCTTTTTGGTCAATTTCTTTCTAAAAAAAGAAGTGCATTCCTGCTATGGATATGCACTTTTTTCTTACTTCATTACATGTATAATCCGCCGTTAATGTTTAATTGCTGACCTGTGATATACGCACCGTCACGGCATAGATATACTACACCTTTTGCAATTTCATCAGCTTGACCAAAACGTTTTTTCGGGATTTTCGCAACGATTTTTTGACGCACTTCTTCTGGTACTTCTGCTACCATTTCAGTATCAATAAATCCTGGGCAAATTGCGTTTACAGTTACATTTGTTCTTGCAAGTTCTAACGCTAATGATTTTGTAAATCCTAACATACCTGCTTTTGCTGCTGAGTAATTTGTTTGTCCAAATCCACCAGCTTGACCAATAATAGAAGAAATACTAATGATTCTTCCTTCTTCTGCTTCCGATATGTATGGAAGTACCGCGCTTGTTGTATTAAATACACTGCTTAAGTTCACGTCAATTACGCGCTCCCAATCTTCACGATTTAATTTTTTGAATGTACGATCTCTTGTAATACCAGCATTATTAACAAGAATGTCAACTTGACCAAAATGATTCACAGCTTCTTCTACAAGTCTGTTTGCATCTTCTACTTTAGAAACATCCGCTTGAACTGCATAAACATCATGTCCTTCTTTTCCTAATTCATTTACTAAGTTTTCAGCTGCTTCTTTACTGCTGTTATAGTTAATAACTACTTTTGCTCCCTCTTGTGCTAATGCTACTGTAATTGCTTTTCCAATTCCTTTTGCCCCACCTGTTACGATTGCTACTTTGCCATTTAATTGAACCATTTCTTTTCCCCCTTAAATGAATTTGTGAACGATTGTTATGAATCATTTTGGTACTCATACTAATTGAGTCCATATATTAATTATGTTTCGTTGTTTATACATGAAAAGAGATTCTCCCTCTCTTTTTTACACGTTATAAACAAACGCAATTATCATTTTTTATTTTCTGGCTTATTTACAGGCTTTACTTCTTCTTTTACAGGTACTTGTAGTTTAGCTAGTACTGCATTTTGCTTTTCTAGCAATTCTAAAATTTGATCAACTTTCGTTTCCAACGTGCGCATATCTTGTTTTACTTTCGTAACATCACGCTTTAATGTAGGAGCTTGTCCTAATGAATCCAATTTCTCTTCTAGAATTTCCTCGATGTTATCAACTTTATTTTCTAAGTTAATAACAAGCGTAGCTACTCTAGCGATATCCTCTCTCGTCGGCACATTCACCTGTTCTAAATAATTTTTTGTCGTATCATTTAATGCTTTTTGATAAAACAAATTCAAATCTAGAACGCTGCCCATCCAAGCAGAATATTCTTCTGTTTTAATTGTTTCATTGAGCGCTTTTCCCCAAAATGTTTCGGTTTGTTCATAAGCATTTTTCCATGCTTGCAATGGATCGAATTTTTGATCAATCACTTCGCCTACACTCCCTTTATCGTTTTTGAAACAATTCAACCTATTCACTATTTTCTAATATTCCGAATAAAACTTCAAGTCTATATTTTATTTTTCTTTATTTTCCAACAAATGTATTGACATTAAAAACAGATAGGTGTAAATTGCACTTATAAGCAAAAAATTCCATCTAACTGATTCATGAGGTGATGCACAATCATGCTACATAATGAACCAGAACACCCAGAAAGTTTGGAAAAAAACCAAGCGAAACAACCAAACTCCATGCCAAAAAACTTCTTAGTTCCTTTCTTACTTCTCTGTCTAAAAGACTGGAGTCTTCATGGTTACAAACTTATTCAAATGCTAATGGACATCGGCTTTTCTTCTGTTGACCAAGGTAATGTGTATAGGACCTTGCGCAAATTAGAAAAAGAAAATCTCATTTCTTCTACTTGGGATACAAGCGAAGGCGGGCCAGCGAAACGAATTTATTCTTTAACAGAATATGGAGAGCAATATTTAACAACATGTGCGACTTCTTTTGAACATTATCAAAATATGTTGCGGACGTTTTTCACGTTATACACCAATGCATTCTTTCCATTTTCTACTTCTCCAGAAAAGGATGAAAAGGATTCTTCATCTTCACCTGGTGGTACAGCAGAGTAATCTGCGTTCACAATATGCAAAAAAACATTTGGAGGTCACACAATGGAAACTAAGCCATACGAATTAGTCGATGCATTTTGGAAAAACTGGTCTCAATCTCTTTCCCTCTTCTCTTCAGCTGGGAAACAATTAGAGCAACTTACTTTAGAAACGTTAAAACAACAACAAGACGCTTTGCATAAATTAACATCAGGAGTAGATGAACTAGAAAAAGAACTACACCAATTCACTGCTCAGTTCAATAACCAATATACAGACTATGTGAAGCAATTAACTGGAAACTCCTTAAATGATCAAATTAACGAGTGGCAAGAAAAGTGGAATGAGCTTTCTAATCAAATGCACCAACTTACTGTTTCGCCTACGAAAACATCTTTGTCTATTCTTACTCAAACTAGCGGCCAATTTGAAGAAACAACAAAACACTTTATCGAACAACAACAGTCGCAGCGTGAAGAGGTTCAAAAACAGTTAGAAGTTTTTTTGGGAGAGTTCAAGTCCAAACAACTAGAACTCGCAAAGCAGTTCGAAGAAAACTCAAAAAATCTATTTACTTCCATCAAGTAAGAAAAATGTGGCAACTAACTGCAGCACAAACAAAACTCTTTCTTCCTCCTACTACATCAAGATGGCTTACATTTTTCGATATGGAAAAGAAGGAGGACAAAATGAATCCATTTCAAGAAGCACAAACTGTTCCAGAGCTTCGTTACGATGAGATTCAAGTCGGTGATCAAGCATCACTTACAAAAAAAATTACGGATGAGGACGTTATCAATTTTGCAAAATTGACTGGAGATGTAAATCCTATTCACATTCTAGACTCTTTTGCAAAAACGACAATGTTCAAAGAACGTATTGCCCATGGCATGCTCGTTTCAAGTTTTATTTCTACCATTCTTGGAACGAAACTCCCTGGCAAAAATACGATTTATTTATCACAAAACGTTTCATTCCGTGCTCCTGTCAAAATCGGTGATACACTTCGCGTTGTGGCAGAAGTTATTAAAAAGCGGGACGATAAAAAAATCATCACATTGCAAACAAACATATATAATCAATCTGATGATATTGTCGTAGAAGGTACAGCGACAATACTGAAAAAAGAGTAGCAAATTTGCTACTCTTTTTTCTATCCAAGAACTTCTAATCACACCGTTTACTTCCGTGTATGAGTACGTCGTTTACACATAAAATAACATTACCAGGTAGCACTTAGCTAAACTGGATTACTCTTTAAGGATGTGTATCAACATGGTGAAAACAAACAAATTACTAGTTCCGGGTGCAGAGCAAGCACTTGAACAATTCAAATATGAAATCGCACAAGAATTCGGTGTAAGCTTAGGATCTAATACAGCTTCTCGTTCTAACGGATCAGTTGGCGGTGAAGTAACGAAACGTCTTGTTGCTTTAGCTCAACAACAATTACGCGGATAACTATATAACCTATGGCTTAGAGGCAGATATTCTCTGCCTCTTTCTTTTTTAACATACATAATAGTGCTTCTTCACATACTAGTAAGAGCAAATCGAAAGGAACGATATGTGAAATGAAACGGATTAACATTAGCATGAGTCCTCCCCGTGTTCTTACTGTATCTTTTATTATGCTATCGATTATCGGTACATGCCTATTGAAATTGCCAATTGCTACAACAACGTCTATTTCATGGCTAGATGCCTTATTTACAACGGTTTCTGCTTGTACGGTTACAGGGCTTGGTGTTGTGGACACTGGTAAAGTATTTACCTTATTTGGCCAATGTGTCATTTTAACACTTATACAAGTTGGCGGGCTTGGCATTATGAGCTTTGCTGTTTTAATCGCAATTATGCTCGGCAGAAAAATCGGCCTTCAAAACCGGATTTTATTACAACAAGCATTAAACCAAACAAATGTCGGCGGAATCATTCGTCTTGCAAAAGCATTATTTTTATTTTCTTTTACTGTAGAATGTATCGCTACTTTATTTCTCTCCTTTGAATGGATACCAAAATACGGGGTTGCCAAAGGGATATATTACAGCTTTTTTCATTCTATCTCAGCCTTTAACAATGCTGGTTTTTCTGTGTGGAGCGATAATTTAATGTCGCACTCCCATAGTATTCTCGTCAATCTCGTTATTTCTTCTCTCATTATTTTAGGTGGGATTGGTTTTACGGTTATCGTAGATATAAAAAGAAAGAAAAACTTTAAAAACCTTACTTTGCACTCAAAGCTTATGCTCTCTTCTACTCTGATCGTCAATATTATTGCTACAATTTTTATTTTCATATTCGAGTTTCATAATTCAATTTCCATGAAAGGTTTTACACCATTTGAAGAAGGTATGGCTGCTTATTTCCAAGCGATTTCAACGCGTACTGCCGGTTTTAATACTGTTGATATCTCTGCATTATCAAAACCTTCTCTTTTATTAATGATGCTTCTTATGTTTATTGGTGCTGGTAGTGCTTCTACTGGTGGCGGGATTAAGTTAACAACTTTTTTAATTATGTTTTTAGGCGTATTTAAATTTTTGCAAGAACAAGATGATATTGTCGTATTTAAAAAATCCATTAAAGATACGCTCATTGTCAAATCATTAACGATTACTATTATTTCAATTTCGTTTATTTTTCTTTCCATTTTAATTTTAAGCATCACTGAAAAAGTTCCTTTATTAATGAGTGCTTTTGAAGTATTTTCAGCATTTGGAACTGTCGGCCTTAGCATGAATTTGACGCCACACTTAACAATCATTGGCAAAACAATTATTATCTTTATGATGTTTTTTGGAAAGATGGGGCCTTTAACATTAGCCTTTTCATTTGCACGTAAAAAACAAAGAAAAATAAAATATCCCAACGAAGATATTTTAACAGGTTGACAACCGTATAAATTATCCATATAATGAGAATACAATAGCATATCTCCAAAGGGGAGTAGCGTCCAAGAACTATTTCTTGGAAACAAAGTCGTCATTACGTAGAACTTAGTTCTTCCGGCTTTGTTGGCATTTTCATTACATATGTCTAGCAAGACCTTTGCCTATCAACGGCAGAGGTCTTTTTTGTTTTCAAATTCCTTCCACCGTTGATACGCAGGAGTATGGGGAAACTACACAGTGGGGAACTTCTTCACTTGTTTAGTCTTTATAGAAATGAGAGGAGAATGTACATGGATGTATCATTATTATTGGAGTATGGTTGGGTATTACTCATCCTAATTGCACTAGAGGGGATTTTAGCGGCTGATAACGCTCTCGTTCTCGCAATCATGGTAAAACATTTACCAGAAGAAAAACGAAAGAAAGCACTATTTTATGGATTAGCAGGAGCGTTCGTTTTCCGCTTCGGATCACTATTTATGATTTCGTTCCTAGTAGATGTATGGCAAGTGCAAGCAATTGGTGCGATTTATCTTATGTTTATCGCGGGGAATCATTTATTTAAAACGTATGTTAAAAAGAATTCACATGAAGAAACAGAAGAAAAAGAAGCAAAGAAAAAACAAGAGAACTTTTGGTGGACTGTATTTAAAGTCGAAGTTGCTGATATCGCCTTCGCTGTTGATTCAATTTTAGCTGCTGTTGCATTAGCAGTGACTTTACCAAAAACAGGATTAGGTACGATTGGTAGTCTTGATACAGGTCAATTTATCGTTATCTTTACAGGTGGACTTATCGGATTAGTTATAATGCGATTTGCAGCAACTGCTTTCGTACAAATATTAAAACGTAAACCAGGACTTGAAACTGCAGCATTCTTAATTGTAGGTTGGGTTGGTGTGAAATTAGCGATTTATACGCTAGCACACCCTGCTTTAGGTGTCATTCCGCATTCATTCCCAGAATCTACTCCGTGGAAGCTTACATTCTGGATTGTATTAATTGGAATCGCAGTTGGCGGTTGGTTCTTCTCGAAAGAAGTAGAAGTAAAAGTAGAAAAGAATTTAGACGAAAAAGCGCTGTAATTACAGCGCTTTTTCTTTTTTCCTCGTTTCAATCCCTCTCTATTTTTAGAAAAAATTCCATTATACTCCCTTTTGTAAACGCTTCCTTTTCGGATGTATGTCCTTTTTGTGAAATATTGAACAAACTTATTGAAAACGAGAACAAATCCATGTACTTTATTCATATAAGGAGTATTTATAGACGATGTACTAAAGGAGCGTATTACTCATGCTAGAACAAGGATTAGATTATGTTGTCAAACTGGCTAAGAGCAAAAAGCAAATGATAGATACAAACCCAATGCAATATTTCATTCGTGCTGCACTTGCTGGTATTTATATCGGTTTTGTTATTGTACTATGTTTTAAATTAGGTAACTTTTTTCACATTGCAGATTCACCAGCAACCTATTTAGCTGAGTCCATGTTTTTCGGAATTGCCCTCGTACTTATTATATATGGCGGTGCTGAATTATTTACTGGAAATACAATGTATTTCACAGTGGCAACTTTACGAAAAGAAACAACGATTTCTGATACACTTCGTAACTGGGTTGCTTGTTATGCAGGTAACTTAGCTGGCGCTTTATTCTTTGCCTTACTATTTTACGCAACTGGCATTTTCGGAGCAATTGATCACGGTCATTTAATGAATACAGTCGTTGAAGGTAAAATGAACACACCTACAATGCAATTATTCTTTAAAGCAATTTTATGTAACTGGCTCGTATGCCTTGCCTGCTTCTTACCTTCTCAAGTAAAAGGTGATACAGCAAAAATATTGATGATAATGATGCTTGTTTTCACATTCTTCTTATCTGGCTATGAGCATAGCATTGCAAACTTATCATTGTTTGCCTTATCTTTAGTTTCACCACATCCTGATACAATTACTTTCGCTGGGGCTATTCATAACTTAATTCCAGTTACAATCGGTAACATTATTGGCGGATCGGTATTTGTCGGTATGGTATATCATTACTTAACAAAGAAAGCACCTGTTGCTAAACAAGAAGAAACCGAATTAGTAGCAGCTCAAACAGAGGAAATTATTCCTTTACAAGCACATATGAAACACTAAAAACCCCAAAGTGTCTGTTATCAAGACCTAATTTAAAAAAATATTATTAAATCAACCCCCTAACATATTATATGTGTCTAATATGTTAGGGGGTTTTAAATTAATCAAAAAATTGATTTAACTGTTGCACTAAACAAGAAATCTAACATATAGGGGTAGCGACACATTCCCATCAAGTTAATATTTTGCAGCACCCCCAGAACGAAATTTTAGACCCTCTTATAACAGAGAAGATTATTTTATCGTTTTTGGGGTGACCTCTTTTCTTAGCTTGATAGGTATACATCAGGATCCCATGCCTATCAACTCCAGAACAAGAACAAACCGATTGATATACCAATCAGTTTGTTTTATTTACACATCTTCTCTTTTAAAAAGTCAATAAAAACAGATTTTGGTCTGCCTTTTAAATAGATAAAATCAATACTAATATTAATTTTCACTGGAGGTGTCATTTCCACTCGGATCAATTCTCCATTTTCTAATTCTTGTTTGACACAATGTTCAGGCAAGAAGCTAATGCCCATCCCTTGTATCACTAAATTTTTCGCTGTTTCCATATTATCTACTTCTAAAGATATAGTCGGGCTTACATCATTACTTGAAAATAGCCGATGAATCATGAGCCAATCCATTGATCCATAATCAAAGAAGATAAGGGGTTGTTTACTTACATGTTCTATTGTTACTTTTTCTTCTTTTAAAAATATATGATTTCGAGGCACAAAAAGGCCAATAGGGTCATTATAAAGACGGATTGATTCTACTTGAGGATGTTTTTCTGTTCGTACGATGCCAAAGTCAACTTCTTTATTAATAACCTTCTGTAAGATGTCTTGTGAATGACCAGTTACAATTTTTATTCTAACATCCTTAAATTCAGATTTGAAACCAGGTAAAATTTCAGGGAGGATATTATTAGATATTGATAAAGCACTCCCAATTACCAAGTCATATGGGATTGTTACTTGTTGCAACCCATACTTAGCTTCCTGATAAGATTGCAAAATTTTTTGTGCATGTGTAAAAAAATACTCTCCTTTTTCAGTTAAAGAAATCTTATTACCATTTCGATGAAAAAGCTTTATATTAATTTCACGTTCAAGTGATTGGATACGTGCTGTTACAGAAGGTTGGGTTAAATAAAGAGCTTCGGCAGCTTTATTGAAACTACCAAGTTGACAAACATATATAAAAGCTTCAATATTTTCAATATTCATGTCTAAACGCTCCTTACTTTAGCTCTCTATTATAATTTACTATAACATGTACACGTAAAATCGTATGCATCAAACATCCATAAAATAAGAATGCAACACTTCTGCCGCATTCCCAACTTCTAAATTACACTTTTATTATTTCTTTCTCTGTTCTATTAGCTATTTTAATAACCATTTTAGCTACAATTTCTGTTGGATCAATAACGCAAATATTTTCGGATGATTTCAATACAAGAGGAACCTCTGTGCAACCTGCTATAATAGCCTCAGCTCCGCTATCTTTCAATTTATCAGCAACCATTGAAAGATATAAAAATCCTTTTTCTAAATTTCCACTTTTAATAGCATATATTCCTTCCATCACTTTTTCTTGCATTTCTTTATCAGGCTCAATGACATCAATCCTGCAACTTTGACAACTGTTTTGGTATAGTTCCGTCTTAATCGTTCCATCCGTAGCTAACAAACCTACTTTTCTAAAATTATTTTTTTGCACAAAACGAGCCGTTTCTAAAGGCATATGCAAGATCGGAATATTAACAGACCTTTTAGCTGCTTTATAGAAAAAATGAGCGGTATTACACGCAATAACAAGAAAATCCGCACCAGCGTTTTGCAGTCGCTGCGCTGATTGTACAATGTACGGGGTCGGATCCATTCCCTTTCCCAAAATAGCCGTTGTCCGATCAGGTATTTGAGAATAGTTGTCTGCAATGATATGGATATGATCTTGATCTTTCATTGCAGGTGTATAAGAAATAATTTTGTTCATTAAATCAACAGTCGCCAAAGGTCCCATGCCCCCAATAATCCCAACAATTTTTTGCATTTTACTCACCACTTTTAAACATATTTTGAAAGTCTAATCTTAATAACATTCTTAGTATTTCTGTAAATGTATTTTGAATGATTGACTTAATTATAAGTTCCTTTTTAAGGGATGAATTATAGAAAGAATCTATACAACAATAGAAAATATGTATTGATAACTAATGTATAAGAGGATTTTGATATCGAATATTACTATCTAACAAGTGATGAGCAAGTATATGCGCTGGTTGATAACTGGTATACGAGTAGAGAGCTTATCGATACGTACAATCAAAAAGAATCTCATCTAATCCTGATTGGTGGGTTGCAGGCAAATCGAAAACTCTTCTTATTATAGTCTGTTTAAGTTTCACTTTGGAGGTTTTAGCTCCCTACATATTTCAAGGCAATACAAGGATTAATTTCCCCTTCTTCCTTCCCTCTCTCTATTCTCTGTTTCATCTGATGCATACCGATGACATCATTTGTATGAAGGTGAATTTCATTAACATATAGACCTTCTGTACAAAAGACTTCTACAAAATCTAACCCATTCTTTTGCCTCCATCCCATGTTAAAATCAAGAGAGAGGATGTTTACCTTATTACTCCGAACAAATTGTAATGCAGATTCTACTGTAGTTGCCAAAACATATCCGTACGGGCAACTTCTTTGATCATCCATATATACATTCATTTTCTATCTCCTCTTTATTTTGCATATGTGAACAACACGTAACATATTGCTCCGAGGCTAATAAAAGGTCCAAACGGAATTGGGGTTCTTATTTTTATACGTTTTAACGCTATACCTATTCCAAAAAAACAAAGACTAAAGCAAGATGCTAAAAATAAAGTTATAAAAACCCCTTTCACTCCCACTATAAATCCAAGTAATGAAAATAATTTCACATCACCTCCGCCAAGACCATCTGGATAAATCCTTTGCATGCAATATAACAAAATTAATATAGTTCCACTACCAGCTAAACTATCTATCCAAGTAACTAACGGTACAAAAATACATTCTAAAATAAGCAAAAGCCCAAACCAAATTAAAATACGATTAGGTATTAGCATATATACTAAATCTGTAACTGAAATAATAAGAAGTAAAGAAAAGAGCGATAAAATGATGATGAGCTCTCGTTCTATTCCAATTATATATACAGTAAGAAAAAATAAACTACCTGTAACAAATTCAAATACTATGTACAAACTTGAGATTTTCCTCTTACAATTCGTACAACGCCCTTTTTGTATACAAAATGAAATGATTGGAATCAGTTCTTTCGGCTTTAACGTATACTTGCAGTAATAACAGTACGAACGCGGTGTAATAATAGATTCCCCTACTGGAACTCTCATCGCAATCACCATAAAAAAAGAACCAAACACCATACCCATTAACAATGCATATAAATAAGTGAACATCCCTTCCTCTCCTTTCCAAAAGAACATAACAAAAAAAGGAGAGAACTTCTACTTCATATTATCTTTATTCTATTAAAAAAGCAGGCCGTTTTCCGGCCTGCTTTCCCCTATTTTATACGATGAAATATACTGCTTTTAATGGCCCATGTACTCCGACAACAAGATTCATTTCAATATCCGCAGAGTTACTTGGTCCTGTAATAAAGTTAATACAAGATGCGACTGCTTCACCTTTTTCCACACGAGAGTTCATATGTTGAACTGCTTGTGTAATGCGAGGTACAAGTGTTTCACGTGGAATAATAGCAAAGTATACAGTCGGTAAAAAGTGTAAAGAACGCCCTTGTCCTTTATGACTTTGTACAACAATCGTACCAGATTCAGCTAATGTATAATCACTAAATGCAATACCGATATTCGCTTTTTCCGCTATACGCATATTCTCTTCTTTTTTCTCAGGATCCCATACATTTACCTCAACATTTTGCTTTGGAAGCTCTTCTTTAAATAAAGAAGTCAATCCATAGGAATCAAAACGTTCATCTGCTGATAATATAATAGGTCCTCCGCCGTTTTCAATGATTACTTTTTGAATATCTTCACGTAAGCGGTCGTTTGTCGTTTCCACAACAGTTGTATGAATGTTTGTACATTGATTTTTAAATACTTCTAACAATTCTTCTTGTGAATAATCTTTTAACGTTTCTACATTCACATTACTTTTCCATGCTGGACGTTCTACGCCTTCTGTTTTACGCGCGCGCCCAAGTTCTTTTGCGATATTATCTAGAAAGGACTCACGGTTTTGAATTAATCCTGTCATTATTTGTCCCCGCCTTTCTTATGATCTTTATACCAATCACGGAATCGTTCTTTACTTGGAGCCGGGAATTCACGAATATCCGTCCAGTTTTTAAGTGGACCAACACCTTTTGATACACGATTGCCAGATGTAAATGGACTCATTGCTGCCGGTGCTATTTTTGATCCCATTTTATATAAAGCTGCTGAAGATGCGCCCATACTAAACATTTTCATTGCTAATTTCTCTGCAAGTGGGGCACGTCCTTCTTGCTCAACGATAACTTGACGATGTTTTAATAATAAATCATGCAACGGAATCTTTACTGGACAAGCTTCCGTACACGCTCCGCATAAACTAGATGCATAAGGAAGTTCTTTATAATCATCATATCCACCTAAAAGTGGTGTTAACACTGCACCAATTGGTCCTGAATAAATAGAACCATATGAATGTCCACCAACGTGACGATACACAGGACATACATTGACACAAGCAGCACAACGAATACATTGCAATACTGAACGGAATTCCGATCCAAGAATTTGAGAGCGGCCATTATCAACAACGACTAAATGAAACTCTTCTGGTCCATCTACCTCTTCCTCTTGAATTGGTCCTGCTACCGTTACATAACTTGTTAGCTTTTGACCTACTGCACTACGACATAGTAAACCAACTAAAACATCTAATTCTTCCATTGTCGGAACCATACGTTCCATACCCATTACTGCAATTTGTGTTTTCGGAATCGACATAACAAGATCGGCATTACCTTCGTTCGTTACTAAACAAAGAGAGCCCGTATTTGCAACAGCGAAGTTACAACCTGTCACACCAATTTCTGCATCCATAAATTTCTCACGAAGTTGTTTACGAACAAACTTTGTCATTTCGTATGGATCATCAGAATTTTCATATCCAAGTTTTTCTTTAAATACATCACGAATTTGCGTTCTGTTTTTATGAAGTGCAGGCGCAATAATATGTGATGGTGGATCGTTATCTACTTGTAAGATATACTCTCCTAAGTCACTCTCTAACACTTCACAACCAATCTCTTCAAGGGCATGATTCATACTAATTTCTTCAGTTACCATTGATTTTGATTTTACAACTTTCTTCGCTTGTTTCTTTTTTGCAACGTCTTGAATGTACTTTGCTGCATCCTCTTTCGTTTTCGCAAAGTAAACGTGACCGCCTCTTTTTGATACATTTTCACTTAACTGCATTAAGTAATAATCAAGATTTTCTAACGTATGTTGACGAATTTGTTCACCTAGTTCACGCCACTCTTCCCAGTTTCCTAACTCTTCAGCTGCTTTCAATCGATTTGTATATAAACGCGTTTGTGCAGAAGATACTGCTCCGCGCATAAACGAATCTTGAATTCCATCGCCAACGCGATCATTAAATTTTTTCTCACTGATTTTCATAGACATAGCTTATGTTCCCCCTTCATGAGCGACTATTCAAGACCTCAGCAATATGCATTACTTTTACTTCTTTTCCTAAACGCTCAATACGTCCGCCAATGTTTAACAAACATCCACAATCTGCACCGATTAAATAATCAGCACCTGTTTCCATTACACTATCTACTTTTTCATCTACCATTTGCTCAGAAATTGGAGTCATCTTAACTGAAAACGTTCCCCCAAACCCACAACAATTTTGCACGTTTGGCAGTTCTCTCACAGTTAATCCTTTTACGTTTGATAATAAAATTCCTGGTGCCTCTTTTACTCCCAGCAGGCGTGTCATATGACAAGATTTATGAATAGTAGCTATTCCTGGTAAACTTGCACCAACATCTGTAACTTTTAAAACATCTACAATAAATTGTGTGAATTCATATGTTTTATCAGCAACCTTTTGTGCACGTTTAGCCCACTTCGGATCATCTTTAAAAACATGCGGATACTCATGAAACATTGTCGCACAAGAGCCAGATGGCGTAACGATATATTCTGCATCTTCGAAAGTTTCAATCATATGTTTCATCGCTTCTTTTGCTGCTTCTACATGGCCGCTATTATAAGCAGGCTGACCACAACAAACTTGTGCTTCTGGAAATTCAATTTCACAACCTAAACGCTCCAATACTTCAACTGTTGCTTTGCCGACGTTTGTTTCAAACATATCGACTATACAAGTAACAAATAAAGTGACTTTCATAACTATAATTCCCCCTCATTACAACTTCGCCAACAATCATATGGTCATCAGATGACTAAGATTAGAAGAAGTAGGCTCAACCATGGCCTATCCTCTCCCTCTTCTAAAGAAAACGTTTACTTAATCTCTCTATTTTATCAGAAAATTAGAAAAATAAAAGATTAAATTACGAATTTATATCGCTTTTACCTGTGACAATATGTTCTACATTTGTTAAATGATTTAGCATTGCTTGCTGCGCTAATTCCACATCTTGCTTTAACACCGCATTATATATAGATTGATGCTCTTCTAAAAGTCGTTCTGATGTTGTTTGTTCACCATATAAAATAATGCGTCTTGATTCACCAATCGTTTCAGCAATCATCTCTGAAACATGATTCATGAGCTCAAGTAAGATGTTATTATGCGAAGATTCTGCAATTCCCATATGAAAATGAAAGTCTGCTTTTTCGCCAGCCTTCTCATCTCCAATGCTCTTTGCCATTTCATCTAACCAATGCTTCATATTTTGCAAATTAGCTTCCGTACGTTTTGCCGCTGCCGCTCGAACTGCCCCCACTTCGAGCACCTTCCGTACTTCTAATAAATTCAAAATATCCTCTTTCTTCATTAATAACTTGTTATTTAGTGATTTTGTTAATGAAGAAGGATCGAAATTCCTTACATATGTACCTTCTCCTTGTTTCATTTCAATTAAGCCCATTGCTCTTAGCGCACTTAGCGCTTCACGAACAGCAGATCTGCCAACTTGAAACTGCTCAGCTAATTGATGAACAGGAAGTAGTTTGTCACCAGGTTTTAACGTACCATTTTTAATCATTGTTAAAATAGCTTCAGATACTTCTTCGTAAATTTTTTTCGGTTTAATAGATTTGTACTCCAGTTAAATCACCTCAGTATCTTCCAAACAACAATTGTAACGTTTTATAAGAACTTAGCATCCATAACTATTTTAGAACGAATTAGTAAGAAGTACAAATGTTTTGTTCATAAAATAGTCAATTTTTTGATATTTGTTTGATATTAATTAATACATTTACGCGTAACTATTTACCTTCAATATGAAGAGCATATTCCAAAAGTTAGAATATGCTCTCCTCATCTTGTGCTTTTAATTTAATAATAACTGTCGTTCCCTTACCTTTTTCACTTTCTATTCTCCACTCACCATCATGTATATGAACAATTTGCCTTACAATTGCAAGACCTAAACCTGTTCCACCGTGTTGACGACTTCTCGCTTTATCTACTCGGTAAAAGCGTTCCCCGAGATTTTCTAAATGCTCTCTATCAATACCTATTCCTGTATCTTTTATGTGCAATTCACAATAATCATCGATTTGCTTTAATGTTATTATGATATCCCCGTTTTGATTTGTATAACGTATCGCATTATCTAACACATTATGAAGTACTTGTTGCATACGATCCTCATCAATCATTACGATAATTTCAGGATTTAAATTCGTTGAAATACGAAGGGTTTTTTCTATAAACTGTAACTCGTACGTATCTAGTACATCTTCAATAAGCTGTGAAAAAACGATAGGTTGTTTCTTTAGGGGAAAGTGTTCACCTTCTAGCTGCGCTAGATCTAATAAATCATGAACGAGGCGCTGCATGCGACCTGCCTCTTTATGAATAAGTTGCGTTACTTTTTCCTGCTGCGGCCCCTTCGCTACACCGTCTAAAATAGCTTCACTATATCCTTTAATATAACTAAGCGGTGTTCTAAGTTCATGCGAAACATTAGCTAAAAATTCCTTACGCTTTACATCTTCTGTTTCTAAAGAATTTGCCATTTTATTAAAAGCTTTTCCCAATCGTCCAATTTCATCTTCTGAAGAAATTGTAATCCGCTCTGAGAAATCTCCAGTAGCCAAATGATTTGCAACTCGTTCCATTTGCGAAAGCGGTCTCGTAATAGCGATAATAATTTTTCTACCAATCCATATTGTAATTAAAATCATTGCAAGTGCTAACGGCGCTAAAATAAGACCCATATCAAATATTAAGTCTTTTATACTTTTTAAAGGAATATAAGAGTATACAATACCAACTAATTTTTTATTATCTAAAACAGGGATGACAACACCCATAATATTACGATCAAAATGTTCTTCATACCCTATCTTTGTCACAGTTTTCCCATCTAATAGCGCCTGTCTATCCCCTTCACTTATAAGAGAATGATGGTGAACATCAAAAGGCAAACATGCGCTTAAATCACGCGGATTGTATACGAAAAGGACATCTGAACTAGATATTTGATCATATGCCCTTACTTTCTCTTCAAAAGTGGATACTCCTTCACGTTTATCATATTGCGTGGCAAGACGTTTCCCTTCCATTACTAATGAATCTTTTAAATTATCAACGTATAACTTTTCATATGAGTATAAAGATACAAAATAAAGAAAGGAAACTGTTACACATACTGCACATACTACTGTAAGCCAAAGCTTTTGTACCATCGTAAACATACGTTACACCTCAAATTTATAACCTACACCCCAAACTGTTTGAATGTAGTTTCCACTTTCTCCTAGCTTTAGACGCATCGTTTTCACATGCGTATCTACCGTTCTTGTACTTCCTGCATAATCATATCCCCACACCTTTTCAAGCAATTGTTCCCGGCTAAATACTTGTCCATTATGTTGGCAAAGAAAATATAGTAAATCGAACTCTTTTACCGTAAGAGGAATCGTCTCACCATTCGTCTCGACCCTCCTACTTTTTTCATTAATAAGAATCGGTCCAAATTGAATCTCTTCTTGCTGTTCTTGCTTTGTATATCGTCTTAAAACAGCTTCCATACGAGCAATTAGTTCCCCAGGACTAAATGGCTTTACAATATAATCATCTGCTCCCATACGTAAGCCGTTCACCCTATTCCACTCTTCACCTTTTGCTGTTAAAAATATAATAGGTACATCCGACGTTTTTCGAATCTCTTTACAAACTGAAAGCCCATCCATCTCAGGCATCATAATGTCTAGTACAACGAAATCGTAATGATCCGTCTCTAATTTTCGAAGTGCCTCTTTTCCATTTTCAGCTTCTCCCCACTCGTATCCGAAGTTATCTAAGTACATTCCGACAAGTTGCCTCATATCACTTTCGTCATCTACGACTAGCACTTTATATTTACTCATTGCCCTTCCCCTTCTCTCTCTATGAGTTGAAACGGTCCTTTACCGACTTTAATTGTTTGTTTTATTTTCATATTCTTCATATCCATTACGCATACTTCATCGCTATCATAACTAGCTACATATCCTTCTGCACCGCTTTTCAAAAATGCAAATGGATTAGATCCTACTTCTGCAAATCCTACCTCTTGATACGTACTTGCATCAAACTTTCTAAGCGTATTTGAACCGTGACTTAGCGCATATACATACTTATCATCCTTTGTTATATTCACAGGCATAAACGGAGCATGTAAAGAACGTATCATCTCTCCGCTCTGTAAAGAATACACTAATACTTTCTCATTCACTTGACTTCCATCACCATGTCCACCAATCCATATTTCTTTCCCATCAGCGCTAACCGTTGCTCCTGTTGATGCTGGCGGAATCATAAAGGACTGTATCACTTCTTTTTTCTTTGTATCAATGGTCGTTAGTTTCGTATCATAAAAGTTGAGTACAGATAACTGGTTATGATGCTCTACCATCGTTATCGGCCCTTTTCCTGTTGAAACACTCCCTGTCTCTTTTCCTTTTATCGTAAAGAACCTTACCTTTTGTTCATTTTGATTGGCAGCAAATAATTGTTTTCCATCATCTGATGCGATAACATTAGCAATTCCTTTTCCAGTCTTATATTTGTCCACTTGTCTTCCTTCTGCTAGTGAATATACATACATATATTCTAATTGCTTACCATAAACGAGTATTTCCTCGCCATTTGGAAGTAGCGTAACCCCCGCAATCGGCTCATTTAATTCCCATGTTGTTAATAGCTTCTTTGTTTTTTTATCAATAAAACTAATACTACCTTCCTTTATATTCGTTGTTATAATAACACTTTTATCTTTAGCAATCGGTGTATACGAACTTCCTTGACACCCTACTAATAGAAATAAAAAACAGAGAAGAAAAACATACTTTCTCAAAAGATTCCCTCCATCTTCGGATGATTTCGTTATAATTGTAAAGTAACAAATAAATGTGTGGAAAATGTGAAATCTTCCTTTATTAATAAACTTACATATATAATGTACAACAAATAGAATTTGAGGTGTGCAAATTATGCTTTTTCCTGATTTAGCGAATAAAATTGTACGTGAAGTACGCAGATTAATTACTGAAAACATTATTATTATTAATATACAAGGCATTATTATCGCAAGTACAGATGCGGAAAGAATCGGTCAATTTCATGAAGGGGCACTCCGCTGTGCGAAACAAAAGAATACTGTCATTATTACAAAAGATGATGAACGACGACTGCAAGGTGTAAAAGCTGGGATGAATCTTCCTTTACTATTCCATGACGAAGTAATCGGCGTGATTGGAATTACAGGAGAACCTGAAAATATTTTACAATACGGAGAAATATTACGTAAGATGACCGAATTATTAATTCATGAAAACTACTTTTTAGAACAACTAGAACTTGAGCACCGTTCTTATGAAGCATTTGTCTTTGATTGGCTTCAAAATACAGACTGGTCTCCAAGTTTTCTCGATCGTGCAAAAACGCTTGGCATTGATTTATATAAGAAGAAACAACTTATTTTATTATCAATCGCCCAAGATAATACGATGCTCCAGCGTAAAATTTGGCAACATCTGCGCAACATTTTAGCAAAAGAAAATTTATTTGTTCGCTGGGGAAATGATCGGTTTATTTTGTTTACAACAATGCACTCCAAAGAGCAAACCTTTCAATTTTTAAAACGGTTAAAACAAGACTGTGAAACTTTATTTTCTATTACTTTATATATCGGGATTGGGCAAACAGTTACGCCAAGCAATATGAACTTATCGTACGAACAAGCACTACGCGCCCTTTCAGTATCACTTGAAACGAAAAAAATTGTATTTAATGAAGATTTACGTTTAGAAATGTGCTTACAAGATATTTCTACCGAAACCCGGGAACAGTTTCTAGAGCGTACTATTGAAAACTTAGTATCATCTCCTGAGCTTATGCACACTCTACGTTTATTTATCGATTATAACCAATCTTATAAGCAAACAGCTGAGCAATTACATATACACATTAACACACTGCATTACAGGCTAAAAAAGATTGAAGAACATACAGAACTTGACCCGAAACAATTCAAAGATTTAAATGTTTTATACTTCGCACTCCTCTTATTAGATAATCATACAAAAAATAACGATAAAATAGATTAATCTTTAGATGATTGTATATAGAAAGAATCCCCCTACTTTTTTATCATTATAATGAAAGCACTGTTACAACGTTTTTTATTATTACTAAATACGTTAACAGTTTGAGGGGGATTTCCAATGTTAGAAAAGCAAATTATTGATTCATTCGTATCTATTGTTGGCGAAGATAATGTAGATACATCCAATATGGGGCGTTTAACTTATAGTTATGATGCCACTCCAAACTTCCAAGCGATGCCTGATGCAGTCATTGCTCCTCGTAATACAAATGAAGTAGCAGACGTGTTAAAAGTGTGTAACACTCATAAAATTCCGGTATATGTTCGCGGGTCTGGAACAAATCTTTGCGCTGGTACGTGTCCACTTGAAGGTGGTATCGTCCTTATTTTCCGCCATATGAACAATATTTTAGAAATTGACGAAGAGAATTTAACAATTACTGTACAAGCTGGTGTTATTACACTTGATATTATTAAAGCAGTAGAAGAAAAAGGTTTATTTTATCCACCAGATCCAAGCTCTATGAAAATTTCTACAATCGGCGGTAACATTAATGAAAACTCCGGCGGATTACGTGGTTTAAAATATGGCGTAACACGTGATTATGTAATGGGGCTTGAAATTGTCTTACCGAACGGCGATATCATTCGCACTGGCGGTAAATTAGCAAAAGATGTAGCTGGTTATGATTTAACTCGTTTATTTATTGGTTCTGAAGGAACACTTGGTGTTGTTACGGAAGCTATATTAAAACTTGTCCCTATGCCTGAAACGAAGAAAACGATGCTTGCGCTATATGAAGATATTAACGAAGCTGCTCGAGCTGTTTCTGCTATTATTGCAAATAAAATTATTCCAGCGACACTTGAGTTTTTAGACCAACCAACAATTGAAGTTGTAGAAGAGTTTGCACAAATCGGTTTACCAACTGACGTTAAAGCAATTTTATTAATTGAACAAGACGGCCCGCCCGAGGTTGTCAATCGAGATATCGAAAAAATGGCTAACGTTTGCCGTGCTATGAATGCGGTCGATGTTCGCGTTGCAAAAGATGAAGCCGAAGCAGATGCGCTTCGTACAGCACGCCGTAGTGCACTATCAGCACTTGCAAGACTAAAACCGACAACAATATTAGAGGATGCAACTGTACCACGTTCACAAATCGCTCCAATGGTTGAAGCAATTAATGCAATTGCAAAGAAATATAATATTCCTATTTGTACTTTTGGCCATGCTGGTGATGGTAATTTGCACCCAACTTGTATGACAGATGCCCGTAATGAAGAAGAAATGCACCGTGCTGAACAAGCTTTTGCTGAAATATTTGCGAAAGCGATTGAGCTTGGTGGTACGATTACTGGTGAACATGGTGTTGGCGCGATGAAAGCTCCGTATTTAGAAATGAAATTAGGTAAAGAAGGTATCGCCGCTATGCAAGGGATTAAACAAGCCTTCGACCCAAACAACATTATGAATCCTGGAAAGATGTTCGCGAAAGACTCTCGTAAAAGAGTGGTGGTTGAGCGATGACCACATTAAATAAAGAAAACATTCAAAAGGAATTTAAAGAACGATTAAGTGAAGATGAACTATTAAATTGTATGCGATGCGGTTTTTGTTTACCGACTTGTCCTACTTACATTCAATCTGGATATAAAGAATCACATTCACCGCGCGGGCGTATCGCCTTAATGAAAGCCGTCGCTGATGGTTTAATTGAGCCAGATGAAGATGTTGAAAATACATTAAACGTCTGCCTTGGCTGTCGTGCTTGTGAACCTGTTTGTCCGTCTGGTGTGAATTATGGACATTTATTAGAAGAAGCTCGTGATATTATTAATCAAAATAAAAAATTCTCAGTGCCAGTGAAAGCCGTTCGTAAAGTCGTTTTTGAAGGACTATTCCCGCATCAAAACCGAATGAGAACATTAACAGGGCTAATCGGATTTTACCAGCGATCTGGTTTACAAACGCTAACACATAAAACTGGTATTATGAAGTTATTCCCTGAAACACTTGCAACGATAGATCTCGTTTTGCCAAAAGTCCCTAAAATGAAAGCAATGAAAGATCGTCCTGAATTTTTACCTGCTGAGGTGGCAAAGAAAAAACAAGTTGCATTCTTCACAGGTTGTTTAATGGATACGATGTTTTTAGAAACAAATAACGCAACGATGAAACTTCTTCAGTTAGCTGGTTGTGATATCGTTATTCCGAAAACACAAAGTTGCTGCGGGGCATTACATGGGCATGCTGGTGAAAAGAGTGGAGCGAAAGAATTAGCAAAACGAAATATAAAAGCATTCGAAGATTTAAACATCGATTATATTATTACGAATGCAGGTGGTTGCGGAGCTTACCTCGTAGACTATGATTACCTTTTAAAGGATGATCCAGAATGGGCTGAGCGCGCAAAGCAATTTGTTTCTAAAATTAAAGATATTACTGCTATACTAGTAGAACTAGATTTCCATAAACGTAATGACTTACGACTCACGCCGCAAATCATTACGTATCAAGACTCTTGTCATTTACGCAATGTTATGCGAACATCTTCTGAACCTCGTATGTTACTAGAAGCAATCCAAGGTGCAACATACCGTGAAATGAAAGATGCGGACCGTTGCTGTGGTTCTGCTGGTATTTACAATATTGTTCATTCAGAGTTATCAATGGAATTTCTAGATTATAAAATGGACCGTGTGCATGAAACAGACGCGGCGACAATTGTTACTGCAAATCCAGGTTGTCTATTACAAATGAAATTAGGTATTGAACGAGAAGATCTTTCTCATAAAATGAGAGGAATTCACATTGTAGATTTATTATTAGAAGCAATTGAAACCAACTCGTAATAACTCGTAACATACGTAATAATAGGAAAACGGCTATCTCCTTCGTCTATGTAAAGAGATAGCCGCTTTTTTGTCTGCTACAACATTAAAAATATGTTACTTTATTATAAAAAAGAACAACAGAAACATTACAGTTTTGTAAAAATCAATCCAGTATATTCCTCAAAAAAATGTTCAAACCATTGATACAATAGGATTCTTTATTTTCCATTTAGGTAAATATATCCAAAAACCCTCTCTTAAAACCAAGTATAAAAATGCTAAAAATTCCTTTTATACTCTATGTTTCTCTTATTTCTTCCCTTTTCTTCTCTTAGGATAAATTAGGTAATTTCAAAGTCTATGAATTTTTTTCCATCTTTTTTCTTGTAAATTGTATGCTACGATGGATTTGTCAGTCAGACAGGCTGTCAAAAACAAATCGTGTGAAAACAAATTAAAACTTTATATAGGGGGACACACATCATGAAAAAACGTGTTTTATTATCTGTAGCTGCTGCAACAGCTCTTACTTTAGGAGTATCATCTTTAGATGCACAAGCTGCAACAGTACAACCATCTAACATAAAGGTTCAAAATATTCAGCATTCAAAAGTAATGATGAAACAAATGAGCCAACAAGAATTACAAGCATTCTTACAATCTATGGGAGTTGAGTCATTAGCACAATGGAATCAAGGTCAATTCCAACAAGATTGCTTCATTCCTGGTCAACAGCCTACTGAAAATGTTGTAACTGAACAACCAACAGCTAAGCCAGAAGCTCAAAAGCCTGCTGAGGAAACTCAAAAACCAGCGGAACAAAAGCCTGCTGAAGAAGTTGCTAAACCAGAAGCTCAAAAACCAGTTGAAAACAACAATACTCAAAATGAAACACAAAAACCTGCTGAGCAAAAGCCTGCTGAAGAAGCAAAATCTTTAAGCGAATTCGAACAACGCGTTGTTGAATTAACAAACGCTGAGCGTACAAAACAAGGCTTACCAGCATTACAAATTGATACTGAATTAAGCAAAGTTGCACGCGCTAAATCTGAAGATATGCAAAAGAATAACTACTTTGATCATAACAGCCCTACATACGGGTCTCCGTTTGACATGATGAAGAAATTCGGTATTTCTTATACATCTGCAGGTGAAAACATCGCACAAGGCCAACGTACACCAGAAGAAGTTGTACAAGCTTGGATGAACAGTGCTGGACACCGTGCAAATATTTTAAATAGCGGCTTCACTCATATCGGTGTTGGTTATGTAGAAAGCGGCAACTACTGGACACAACAATTTATTACGAAGTAAACATAAAAAAAGAGTCT
>NZ_JBALMG010000001.1:27614-42848 GCF_036963225.1 Bacillus sp. JJ783
AGACTCTTTTTTTATGTTTCATAGCTTTCTAATATGTATGCGTATAAAATGTAGAACATAAACAAAATAGACCCGCAGCTTATTACACTAATTAACAAATAAAATCCCCACTTCAGGCTCAAAAGCAATGAAAATAATACGCTGCATGCCATCACTTGAAAGATTCGCCTACTAACTAAACGGATCTTTTGTAATTTGATCGGTTCTTTCTCTCTATCCTTCACCTTTTTAAACACTTTACTAAACATAAAAAGAAACATACTAATTCCAATCGTTAGTCCTGTCTGAAAGGATATAATACTTCCCAAATTAATAAAGAGAATTAGTATATGGACAAACATCATAAATAAAGTAATACTCTTTATAAATCCACTTATAATGAAATGCTCTCCTTCATTAAACTTATATACATTATGTGAAATAATATATATTAATCCATGTAAAATAGTAATAAGGACAGGAATACATAATACGACAACTTGTTTACTCATAAACTCGTTCGCTCCACCATTCTCGTTCCAATGCACTGCCATACGAGTTGGTAAATATGGATAAATACATAGAGTAAGTAAAAGACAAGCGAAAAATATCCCTAGCATATATTTATATTTGATCAAGTAATTCTCACCTCTCTTTTCTCTTAACGGCTTCGCCTCTTTTAGAGAAATCCCTGCAAAAATCTACCTTTTTCAACTTTAAGCTTACACTTTACCCATTTTCTCTTTCAAATTTTTTCATTGTGTCGTTTAAATTTGTAGGGAAAGGTACGTCAACCACGATCTCTTCTTTCGTAATCGGATGCAAAAAATTAATCTTCATCGCATGTAACGCTTGCCCGGACATATATTTTGTTTGCCCACCATATAATACATCCCCAACTAATGGATTTCCATTATAGCTCATATGAACGCGAATTTGATGCGTTCTACCGGTTTCTAACTGTAACGTTACGAGCGTAGCATTTTGTTTTTTAAAATATTTCTCTACTTTATAATACGTTATAGCTTGGTCTCCCTTTGGAGAAACACGGCGCCTTGTAGCATGATGTCGATCTCTTCCGATGGCCTCGTCAATTGTCCCCTGCTTCTTTTTTACCTTTCCTTCAACAAGTGCCGTATACGTTCTTTTAATTTTCCGTACCATTAATAAACGATCCATAATTGCACCCGCAATTCTATGTTTTGCGAATACAACACCACCTGTCGTATCTTTATCTAACCTATGGATATGACGAACCTTCGTCTCTAAACCTTGCATTTGAAAATGAAAAGCAACAAGATTGGCAAGTGTTCCCGTCCCATTTTTTTCAGAAGGGTGTGTATCCATTTGCTCAGGCTTATTTACAATGAGTACGTGATCGTCTTCAAACACTACATTTAATTCACCATATTCCGGCTCTACGCCGTACTCCTCCTCCATAAACATATGAACTTGTAACTTCTCTCCTTCTTTTAAAAGTTCATTCCATCTCCTCTGTTCTCCGTTAACCGTAACACCTTTTTCCATACGAAGCTGATGTAATAACTTTTTTGGTACTTCCCATTCTACTTTTAACAAAGACTCAATACTTATACCATTCCACATTGCTGGAACCGTAATTTCACACCATTCGCCCTTTTTCTTTGTTTCCATACTATAATCACCTTATTTCTATTGATTCTCTCATTGTAACGGAAAACATACTTTGATGCACCGTCAAAAATAGAGGACAGTCTTATAATCGACTGTCCCCTCACGCTCTAAGCCTTTTCATCTCCTGCAACACTTCTTCAGCTTTTTGTTCATACAATAAATCTTTAAAAAAATCCGCCAATCGTTTATAGTCGTTGTACGTATCTAATAAGTCGTCTATTTTCTCTCCTTTCATAACTTGCTGCTTTTGCTTCATTTTTACTGGATAACGATATCCCGATACTTCTTGTATTTTATAATACTCATCCTCTACTTGAATGACTTTTACAAGTTCCTCTTCTTCCGCATCCATCGTATACCCGTCAAAGTCTCTAAGTAACTCATATATGATATGAGTCCATTCATCTTTTGGATAAAACCCTTTTTCTAACCGATAACCGACAATGCGATACAAATGCCCATCTTTTTCTGCAAACTGTACTGTATCATTTAGCTTAAACTTAAAATAACGAAACATTGCCTTCACCTACTTGTATGTATTGTTCTTATCACATACTATTTGCAAAATATAGGCCTCGCTATTCATAAAAAAATACTCATCTTATAGATGAGCATTTTTTACGATGATTTTTCTCTTTTCTTTCGAAATGGTAACCACCAGTTCCAATCTCCAAACAATTTCATTAAACTTGGTACAAGCATAAGTCGAATAATTGTTGCATCAAGAAATATCGCTAATGCGACTCCAATACCCATCTGCTTTACTGGCAAAATATCAGTAAAGGCGAACGCACCGGTAACAACAATCATAATTAAAGCAGCGGATGTAATGATGCGGCTTGTCGAGACAAGCCCTTCTAGCGTTGCTTGATCGTTATCTCCAGTTTCCTCATATAACTCATGGATTCGTGAAATAAGAAATACTTCATAATCCATGCTAAGCCCAAATACGAGGCCGAAAATAAAGATTGGTAATACAAATAAAACTGAACTCTCATCTAATCCGAAATGACCACCTTCAAATAACCAAATAACAATTCCAATTGTTGCACTTAAACTAAGTACATTCATAATAATCGCCTTTATTGGAATGAGTATCGAGCGGAATGCGAATAATAAAATAACAAAGGTTGACCCAAATATAACAGACATACCAATTGCAACTTTATCTTTAATTTCATCTTCCAACTCTTGTTGGAACGTTGTCATCCCGCCTAAATAATAAGTAACATCGTTTTCTTTATAATTCTTTTTGAAATCACGAACCCATTGTTTTGCAGTTTCTGTACTTGGCTTCGTATCCAAAAAGACTTCCATTGTTGTTTTATTTCCTTTCGTATACGCTTCAAATACAGGAGCTATTTTCGCCGCTTCTGGTGATTGTAACATTCCCGCAACTTGATCTGCTTTCATTCCATTTAGCCCGTCATATACACTTGTCACCTTATATACTTGCTTGTCATCTTTTAACTTTTGAACGACATCTTCTACCTTTTGTAAGCTTTCTTTTTCTGTTATATCATCCTTCGTCTCTACTACTAAAGTAACATCAGCGTGTGTTTTGACAGTCTTATTAAAGGCTTCTTCATACTTCTCAAATGCAATTCTCGTATCACTCTTTTCAGGTAACGCTTCAACACCAGGAAACTGCAAGTTAGCTGTACGTAGCGGTAATAAACAAATAACAATAAATGTTATAACAACAATAATCATGACGATTGGATGTTTCATTACAAACTGTGCAAATTTACGCCAGACCTTTGATGGCGTAGGCGCCGCCTGATTCTTTTTTAATATCCTTTTACCAATTAAAGATAATAGTGCCGGAAGAAGTGTGAGCGAAAACAAAATACTCATAATAACGACAATCATCCCGCTAATAGCAACAGACTGAATATAATCTATCTTAAAGAAAAATAAGCCTGATAAACCGACGAATACACATAACCCTGAAAATACGATAGCGCGTCCTGCCGTTTGATACGTAATCGCTATCGCTTCTTTCACTGTTCTCTTCGCAACTTCCTCTCGGAAACGATTTACAAATAACAGTGCGAAATCAATTGATAATGCGAGCCCAATCATCGGCGCAACATTTAACACGAAAATAGATAGCTCTTTATCACTACCTATAAAATATAAAATCCCCATCGTACTAATGACACTAAGCGCGCCATTTACAATCGGTAAAATAGACGCAATCAGACTACCAAATGAGAATAATAGTACGAGAAAAGCAATAGGTAATCCAATCATCTCTGCTACTTTTAAATCATTTTGCGTTCTTTCATTAATCTCTTGATTAATTTTCGGATATCCTGTCGGTGTTACTTTTAATACGCTATTACTTTCCTTCTCGATTTTTTCGGCGAATTGTAATGTCTTTTCCATTCGTTCTTTATTTGTTTTCCCGGAAAATAAAATCGTCGCATAACCGATATCATCTTGTAACATCTCTTTATTTTGCATGGGATGATGGAAAGATTCGTATGTTTCCTTCTCTTGAATTTGATTTATTATCCCCTCTATACGCTTTTGGAAATCCTCATGCGAAGTATTCTTTTCCTTCTCAAAAACGAGTAAAAGTGTATCTTGAGACTGCTTAAAATCTTTATCTAAAATTTCTTTCGTCTTTTGATAATCCCCTTCTGTTTGGAAACCATCACCGCCCAATACTCCTGGAAGTTTTGGAGCAAAAATACCGAGCACTATCGCAAGTAGTAATAATGCTACAATTACTGTATAACGAAATTGATACAAAAAAGTTCCTAACTTCCCCCACTTATCAATTTTATGTACATTTGTCTTCACACATTTTCACCTACTTTATATAATTCACTTATCATTTATACTGTATCACATCTCCCCATAAACAAAAAACGTCTAGAAAAACTATAATACTAGTTTTTCTAGACGTTTTTCTATCTTTCGTTATTAAGTCCCAATCTCTCGGTAAGTAAACGATGACAATAAATTGCTATGATTAACAACACGCCACCTGCGCAATAACCAGCTAAAATATCAGTCGGGTAATGAACATTTAAAATAACTCTACTTAATCCAATCAATATAATTAATATGCCCATTGAAATCGTAATACCACATTTTCCAGCTATACTTTTCAAATTCGCAGCAATGATATAGGCAAGAAAACCGAATGTTATGATAGATAGCATTGCATGTCCACTTGGGAAGCTATACCCAAGTGCGTCAAGTGCCTCATTTAATGATGGGCGGTCTCTTTTTGCAATTTCTTTTATTCCCTTATTAACAAGGTGTGTCGTTAATATAGCCATTGGGTACACAATCATAGCAGCATAATAACGCTTTTTCCAAAAAACGAACAAGCTTATAATTAGTGTCGTTATAACTCCAATTGCAGATCCTAGCTTTGTAAAGTAGGAGAAGAATGTAAGTAAGCTTTCCGTTTGTAATCCTTTTACCATATCACGTACGTATGTATCCATCATTGTAACACCACCTACATGTACCCTCCAAGCGATGATGCTAAATAGAACAAACAACAAAATGATACACATTAATTCATACTGATGTAACTTTTTCTTCAATCGATTTCCTCCTACTATGAAAAAATGCGATTTCTACTTTAGAAACCGCATTTTCTTACTTATTTACCTTTTGTTTTCAGCTCTGTCCAGTAGCGATCGTAGTCTTTTAACTTATCGTCTACATCAACAAGCCACTCTGTACGATCTAATTCTTCTTTTGTTAAGAAGATCATGTGATTATCACGATATTCTTTACTATGAAGAGGATGAGCTTTTTCATTTGGATTACTGTAACCAATTGACTCGTAGTTTTTCACACTTACTTTTTCATCTAATAAGTAGTTCATAAACTTCTCTGCAAGTTCTTTATGTTTCGCACCTTTTGGAATCGCTAACGTGTCAGCCCAAATTGTGCCTCCTTCTTTTGGTACAACGTATCCTACATCTTTGTTATCTTTCGCAATAAATGCTGCGTCTCCAGACCATACAGTCCCGATCCATGCATCTTCTGTAATGAATTTTTGTTTAATGTTATCTGTATCGAATGCTAATAAGTTTGGAAGTAGCTTCTGTAAATCATTTGACGCTGTCTTTAACTGTGCATCCTCTTTCGTGCTATTAGAGAAACCGTTTTTCTTAAGTCCCATTCCTAATACTTCACGAGAATCGTTTAATAAAGTAACATGTCCTTTATATTTCTCGTTCCATAAATCATTCCAGCTTGTAGGTGTTTCTTTCACATACTTTTTATTGTATGCAATGCCTGTTACACCCCAAGTATATACTAGAGAATACTTATTCTCTGGATCAAACGCAGGTGTTTTGAAATTAGAAACAAGGTTCTCGATGTTCGGGATGTTCTTCTTATCCAAAGGCGCTAATAAGTCCATCTTCGCCATCGTTTTCACCATGTAATCAGATGGCTGAATTAAATCATATGTCGCGCCACCAGCTTGTAATTTCGCAAGCATTTCTTCATTACTTGCATATTTATCATAGTTAATTTTCACGTTATATTTCTTTTCAAAATCTTTTAAAACTTGCTCATCAAAGTTGTCAGCCCAACTATAAATATTCAATTCTTCTTTCTTCTCACCACAGCCCGCAAGTACACCTGCAACAAGGCCGAAGCTAATAGCTGCGCCAGCTAATGTCTTCATCAATTTCATTGCTTTTTTACCTCCTCGTTCTTTCTATATCATTCGTATTATAAAGGAAGGTGTCCTCCAGAGTTTTCTTCACCGTCTGCACCTTTATTACGGAAAATTTCCGATAGCACCATTAATCCTACAATTACAACAATTAATATTGTAGAAAGAGCATTAATTTCAGGTGATACTCCGCGCTTAACCATACTATAAATGTATAATGGCAATGTTGTTGATCCTGGTCCTGATACGAAGAAACTAATTACAAAATCATCAATCGATAATGTGAATGTTAATAATGCGGCTGAAATAACTCCTGGTGCAATTGCTGGAAACGTTACATAACGAAACGTTTGCCACGGCGTTGCTCCTAAATCGTTTGCAGCCTCTTCTAAATCACGTCCCATACCAGAAAGACGTGCCGCTAAAATAACAACAACAAATGAAATACTGAATGTAATGTGTGCAATAATAATTGTTGTTTTTCCAAGTTCCATACCTAATTGACTAAATAGGATAAGTAAAGATAACCCCATTAAAATATCAGGAATTAAAATTGGTAAATATACAAGACCGTTAATGGCCCCTTCAAAACGATATTTGTAACGGTGTAATGCAATAGCAAAAATCACACCAAGAACTGTCGTCACAATTGTCGTTATAAGAGCAATCGTAATACTATTTACAAACGCATCAATAACATCTTGTTTTTGAAATAAATCTGTATACCAATGGAGTGTAAAGCCCTCCCATTCCGCATTAATGCGAGAATCGTTGAAGGAATATACCATTAAAACCATCATTGGAAAATACAAAAACAATAAGATTAACCAAGAATAAGAAACTAAAAACTTCTTCATTTTTGCCTATTCCCCTCCGTTTCCATCATATTTATATACTTTCGTTGCACGATAATATAAGTAAATTAACAGAACAGAGAATAGAACAACAATCATAGATAACGCGGAGCCAAACGGCCAGTCACGTGAACCTAAGAATTGGTTTTGAATTACGTTTCCGATTAATGCTACTTTCGATCCACCCATAACGTCTGATACAACAAACATTCCGATAGAGGAAACGAATACTAAAATAGAACCAGTAGTAATCCCTGACATCGTCATCGGTACTGTTACATTCCAAAATGCCTTTACTGGTGTTGCGCCTAAATCATAAGCTGCCTCTAGCTTACGCTTATCAAGCTGCTCAATTGCTGCATACACTGGTAAAATCATAAATGGTAATAAAGAATATACCATTCCGAGTATTACAGAAGGTGTATTGTATAACAGATTTAAAGGTTCACTAATAATACCTAGTTTCAATAGCAATGTGTTTACAAGACCTTGTGAACGTAAAATAACAATCCATGCGTATGAACGAACAAGGAAGTTAATCCAGAACGGGATCGTTGCCAATAATAAAAGGATAGAACGATATTTACGATCAACAATTGTAATTGTATAGGCAAATGGATAACCGATTAATAAACATAGTACTGTCGTAATAACCGCAATTTTCACTGTTTCCCATAACGTCCCCATATATAATGGATCAAACACACGCGCTATGTTATCTAATGTAAATTTCATTTCCACTGTCCCGTATGCTCCGCGCTGCATGAAGGCAAATGCTAATACGAACAGAAGTGGAATTAGGAAGAAGAGTAACAGCCATACGACTGTAGGTAATGCGAGTAATTTCCCTTTCTTCAATTTAAGGTCACCTCGTCCTCTTGCTCCCAGCCTACATATACATTATCTCCAATGCTCCACTGCGTTGCTTCTTCAGCAGTTTGATATGCCATTAGTAATTCCGATGTTTTCTCCTCACGTACATATAGCTTTTCCATATTTCCAACAAATTCAATATCTTCAATATGCCCAAGGTGGTATTCTTTTAAAATTGGCTCTTCAACCGAGCGAACTTTTACATTTTCAGGGCGAACTGCTACGTAGTTTTCCCCATTTTTCACGATATTATTTTCACCGATGAATGTTGCAACAAACAATGTTTTCGGTTGATTGTAAATTTCTTTAGGCGTGCCGACTTGTTCGATATGCCCTTTATTCATAACGACAATACGATCACTCATACTCATTGCTTCTTCTTGATCGTGCGTTACATATATAAACGTAATTCCTAAATTACGTTGTAAGTTTTTCAATTCACGTTGCAAATCTTTTCTTAACTTAAAGTCAAGCGCTCCAAGTGGCTCATCTAATAGTAATACACGTGGGTTGTTTACAATTGCTCTTGCAATTGCTACACGCTGTTGCTGTCCACCAGAAAGCTTCGACGGTTTACGATTACGGAACTCAAGTAACTGCGTTAAACGCATTGCCTCTTCCGCACGTTCTTTCTGTTCTGTTGCTGATACTTTTTGCATTTTCATACCGAAACAAATATTTTTTTCAACATTCATATGTGGGAATAGTGCGTAATGTTGGAACACTAAATTCATATGACGCTTGTATGGCGGCAAATCGTTAATCTTTTCATCATCTAATAAAAGATTCCCTTTAGTTGGCGTTTCAAATCCTGCGATCATACGAAGTAAAGTCGTTTTCCCGCAACCACTCGGTCCTAAAATTGTTAAAAATTCTCCTTCTTTAATATCTAAAGAAAGAGGGGGGATAATCACTTGATTTCCAAAATGTTTTTCTACTGCTTCAACTTTAATAATCTTTTTCATTTTCCCGTCCTATCTACCTTAAATTTTAATTTTTATATTCATGAATAAATATTTATGTTCTATAGACTATTTTTTGTTTCGATCCAAACAAAAATGGTTGTTTAGCAGCGTTCTCTTCTATTCTTTATGTAGTATGTTTGATTCATTTTCGCATGATACATATGTCGAACAGAAAAACCCCTTCAGTTGCGAAGGGGTTTTTATCATACGGCTACGCCTACTGATAAACACCATCATCATTTTAACAACTTTCGTATGAATTTTAAAGCACTTTTTGTAGAAGAGTAACGAATTTTCATGTCAAATGCTGTAGATTGGGACAAAATGCTTTTATAATGTGAAAAAGTCCGAAAACTTTGTTCACCGTGATAGCTGCCTAACCCACTACTTCCAACGCCCCCAAAAGGTAAATATGGCGTTGCAAGATGATATACGACATCATTTATACATCCTCCGCCATATGAAATATTACTCGTCACTTTCTCTTGCACTTTTCTATCTTCAGAAAATACATATAGTGCTAACGGCTTTGGATGGTGCTGAATCGTTTCAATTACCTCTTCTATTTTGTCGTATTCTATAATTGGTAAAATAGGTCCAAAAATTTCATCTTCCATAACAGCACTTTTCCATGTAACATTCGTTAACACTGTAGGCTCTATGTGTAATGTTTCTTTCGTATAATTCCCGCCAATCACAGGTTTACCGTCTTGCAAAAATGTACATAGACGTTCAAAATGACGCTCACTCACAATTCGCACATAATTGTCATTTTGCAAAGCATCTTTTCCATATTGCTCTGCGATTTCATGTCGTAATGCCTCGATTAACTGCTCTTTCACTGAAGAATGAACGTACATATAATCAGGCGCTACACACGTCTGCCCAGCATTCAAAAACTTGCCCCAAACGATACGTCTTGCGGTTACATCTAGCTTTGCATCTTTATGTACAATACATGGGCTTTTCCCGCCAAGCTCTAACGTAAGAGGCGTTAATTTTTTCGCCGCTGCTTCCATCACAACTTTTCCAACACCAACACTACCTGTAAAGAAAATATAGTCAAACGGTTCCTTTAAAAGTGCAGTGCTTTCCTGAGCACCGCCTTCTACTACCGATACAAGCTCTTCTGGGAATAATTCTTCTAGCATTCTCGTAAGCACTTTTGAAACGTTTGGCGTTAACTCTGACGGCTTTAAAACGACTGTATTTCCGGCTGCCAATGCTCCTACGAGTGGGGCAATTGCTAATTGAAACGGATAGTTCCACGGTGCGATAATAAGCGTCACACCATACGGTTCTGGCACTACTTTCCCCTTCGATCCAAAATGAGTAAGAGCTGTGCGAACACGCTTTGGTTTACTCCAAGATGAAATATGCTTCATTTGAAAAGAAATCTCTTTTAGTACATATCCAATTTCTGTTGTAAATGATTCGTGAACTGATTTATTCAAATCTAATTTCAACGCTTGAAAAATCTCATCCTCAAAACGCTGAATTCCATCATAAAGCTTCTTCAAATTATTCTTTCTCGTCTCTACACTTCTCGTATGTCCTTTATAAAAATATTCCTTTTGTTTATTTACAATAGAGGAAATACTCATGCACTCACCTTCTCCCACTATTTTTATCCAATTCTTTCATTATTTATATAGACTTCATATGTAACAAATTTCTATTCTTAAAGTTACATTATATATAACTTTTCCCTTTATATAAAATTCGTTGCTCACAAAAAAACTACCGAAAGAAAATCTCCCGGTAGTTTTACTGTATTAACGATATAAACGAACAGCACCTGCAGAGTTATCATCAGCTTGTCCTACTACTTCAAACTTCAGACCAAGCTTCGGTAAAATACGTCCTGCATCTGGAATTTGCTCATTAATATACTTTTTAGAGTCATCAAACTTCGGTACTCCTGGTAATCCATCGTATACGAATGTTCCACGCGTTGGAGATACCACTTTCCAAGCTGGCGTTTTGTCGAATGAGAACGCCGAATCAGCAATTTGGAATCGCGTACTGCTTTTAAATGTTGGTTTGCCATTTAAAGTTCCTGCAATTGCTTCTGGATGAGAATCAACTACACCAAGGAAACCATGTCCTGGATGTACGCCAACCCAGTTATCTGTGTAAGCTGAATCCGCATACCATACAACCATACCAGTGTTATATACTGGACCGCGAGCAAATTTCAATGCGTTATCTGAACCCGCATAGTTTCTCCACTCTACATAGTAGTTATGCTTTTTCTTATCCATTCCGTTAGATGCAACGAAACCGTCCAATTTGAATTGTGGTGTACCTTCTGCATCATCAGAGAATGCAACATTTCCATCTACAGTTAGTGACGCATTATCAAGTGTAAATCCATTTAACGCCAATCCACCGTCTGTAATATATTCAAATACTAGTTTCACTTTCTTACCTTTGAATTGACTTAAATCATATGATTTATCAACCCATTTTCCATTTGTCGTAGCTGCATTTCCACTATTTGCTTTCTCACCAATTCTTTCAATCAACGTTTTTTGTCCATCTTCTGTTACAGCGTGTACTTCAAGGAAATCGTACTCTGCTTCGATTTCATACAATGACTTATAATCGAATTTTGCAGTCGTTGCTTTCGTTAAATCGAATAGTGGCGTTTCCATCGTTGTATGAAGGTCATCACCTTTTGTGCTGTAGTAATACTGTTTACCAAATGCAGGCTGAATTCCTTTTACATCTTTATCTGGTAAGTTAACACGAATCAGACCTGGACGATCTGACTTCGTAACACTTTGGTCTAAGTATGTTGCAAGACCGATACCTTTATTTAATTTCTCGTAATCTACTTCTACGATATTCGCCCAGTTACCACCGATTGTTTTTTGGAAAAACTCTTTATTTTGTGGTGATAAACTCGTTGGCGTTGTTCCTGCGATTTTACCAGCCCAGCTTCCGCCACTCATAATAGACCAAGCTTCAACCGGTTCACCCTGACCGCTATACTGTGTATCATACTCATCTGGAAGACCTAAATCATGGCCATATTCATGTGCGAATACACCAACCGCGCCATCTTCTGGTTCAATTGTGTAGTCGAATGCTGCCATATTTCCGCCCCAATATGGAACTTTCGCTTTTGTACCTTCAATTGCGAATGGTTTTGGTCCAACTGTCCAGCGATGTGACCAAATTGCATCATCACCTAATTTACCACCGCCAGCTTCTTGTCCAACACCCGCATGAATAATCATTAAGTGATCGATTAAACCGTCCGGTTGATTTTGATTCCCATCACCATTTACATCATATTGATCGAACTGATCAAACTGTGATAAATCAAGTCCGCTATCTACAGCCGCTTTTAATGCATCTTTTACTAGATCACGTGGTCCTTTTGGTCCTTTATTATCATGACCTGTACCAGCATCAGCACCGTAATCAGCTGCTTTACCAGGAACCGTTAACCATTTTGTAACTGTTCCGTCCACTGTGTAACTACCACCTGATTGCTCTTCGTAATATTGTTTAAACGTTTCGATTTTACTTCCATCCTCTAACGCGAATGGCTCATTACCGAATAACATTTTTTCATAATGTTCTTTGTTAAAATCGTTAGAATACATGTAGCCAGGCTCTTTATCAATATTGTTATGCTTGAAATCAGCGTACTCTACAAGTAAAACAAGTACTTTATCTTTACGAACTTCACCGTTATACTCTTTTTGCTTAGCAGGTGAAGTTGGTACTTTCCCATTTAAGCCTCCTCTAACTGGACCTGTTCCTGCTGTAGTCCCGTTTGCTGGCTGCTCTGATTTTTCTTTCGTATCTGCTTTCGCATCTTTCACTTTCTTTAAAAAGTCAGATGCATCTTTCGTAAGTGGGTCCCCATTTGTCGCTTCTTTCCCAGGATTTTCACCCTTCTTCTTCTCTACATACTTTTCGACAGCTTTCTTTGTTTCTGCCTCTGAAGCTGACGAATCAATTACCCCACGATTTTTTAGCGCATTTGCTAATCTCTCTTCTGGGATTAAGTGATCATCAACTGGACTTGTAGCTGTTTTATCCCCAGGCGTTTCTGCATACGCAGACTGGCTTCCAGCGCCAAACGAAAGGCCTAAAGCAGCTGTCAAAGCAATTGTTGATAACACTTTAAATGGTTTCTTTATCATCCCTTATTTCCTCCCCTAATATAAAATATGTATTACATATTCTATATTATTAAAAATTCAATATATTTTCAATATTTAGTTATATTATGTAATTTTTTTAATATATTTGTAAAAATTTCATAGTTAGTATACGAATATATCACAATTCAACAATGTTTTCAGAAAATATTGAAAATTTTTGGCAGAAACCTTATAATTTCCATAGAGAGAATTTAATGGGGATTTTATCTTTGTTTCATCTACACAATATTCGATAATTTGATACATAAAATATAAAATTCGATTAATTATCGTCTACTATGTAGCAGCAATTATGACCAATAATTAGGGAGGAATTACATTTGTACAAAGATAAGGCTGACTCACTAGATCAAGAATGGATTGATTTAATACTTGAAGCTCTAGATGCTGGCATTGCCCTGCAAGATATTGAACACTTTTTCCAACGTATGAAGCATACGAGCCAGGCTCAATAGCCTCGTTCTTTTTAACGAAGTTTATGTTATAATAATCACATCATAAGACGACTACATATTGATAGAAAGGTGCGCAAATATGATAGGAGAACGTATAAAACGCCTTCGTTTACAAAAGGGCATTTCACTAACAGAACTCGCCGAAAAAGCTGGTGTAGCTAAATCTTACATTAGTTCTATAGAACGAAATTTACAAAAAAACCCTTCCATTCAGTTTCTCGAAAAAATTTCAGCTGTTCTACAAATTCCAGTTGATACGTTACTTCACGATGAAACAACAACAGAAAGTCATCTAGACTCCGAATGGACACAACTCGTTAAAGATGCGATGAGCTCCGGTGTCTCAAAAGAACAGTTTCGTGAATTTCTTGAATTTACACAATGGAAGAAAAATCAACAATAATACATATGAAAGAGTGCTTAAAACGGGCACTTCTTTTTTCTTTATAAAAAAAAGCGGGGAAATCCCCGCTTTTTGCTTTATTATTTTTCTTCTCCAGCTTCTTGGTTAGCATTGAATGTCCACTCTAAATTCAATGAATCACCTTGGAAAATATTTTGCTCTTTTCCATTGTCTACGAATTCAAACTGTACCCATAGGTAATCCTCTGTGCCAGCCTCTAATCCACCCTTTTCTCCCCACTCAGGAGCAAAGATGTCTTTAGCTAAAACATCTGGATCCACATTTTGTAAATCTGCTAAAGTTGTTTCATATACAGGCTCACTTTGTTTATCCCAGTTCCAAAGGAATTTCACTTTAATATGCTTACCAAAGTCTTCACCAGCATTATCTTTTTTTGCATCTGTAACAGTGTACTTTGTCGCTAATTTAACATCTTTAATTGTTAAACTACCATCGTTCTTTAATAAGAACTCTTTCTTAACAGTATCCCCTGGTTTTAAATCTTTAATATCTACAAGCGTTTTAGGGTTTAATGTAAGATCTAACGTCCCAGCTGCAAATGTATTGTTCGATACTTCTTTATCACTAAAGAATGCAAATGTTCCTCCACCAATTAAAGATAACCCCAATGCTGCTGATGCAACTCCCATACCTAATTTCTTTTTCAGACTCACAATCAATTCCCCCTAGCTGTTTTTTGTATTTTTATCTCTTATTTCAAAATAAGAGGTGTAACTAAAACTATATTAGCTTAGCTAATATTTGTTCTTTTCTAAAAACCTTAAGTTCATTATAACGAACAAACCTATATAAATACAACAATATTTTTTTAGTATTTTCAATTATTTTTATTTCTCAATATTGTTTTGATTTTTCAGTTTTTTTAGCTCATTCCAACACATTTTCTATTAGAAGCACACGAGATCAAGACAATAAGTGCGAGGATAAATACTCCCTCACACTTATATACATTATTCTCTTTCATGACGATCTCTAAGTTGTGCTAGCCACAATATTATTGGTTAGTTGAAGTAGCATTCTCATTAAATCACTTGCTCAGGCTACTTAGCTGTTTCTGTTTGTTTCTGTTCTTCTACCTTCTTTTTCTCTTCTGCTTTCTTTTGTTCTTCTATCTTCTTCTGTTCTTCTACTTTCTTCTGTTCTTCTACTTTCTTCTGTTCTTCTGCTTTCTTCTGTTCTTCTACTTT
>NZ_JBALMG010000001.1:42936-71284 GCF_036963225.1 Bacillus sp. JJ783
TCTGTTCTTCTACTTTCTTCTGTTCTTCTACTTTCTTTTGCCCTTCCGCTTCAATTGCAACATTTAATTGTTGCTGGAGAGCCTGGATCTGTTCATCAATAGCTTGCAAGCTAACTTCTTTCTCAATATAATCGCGCTTCTCTTTTATACTGCGAAAGCCTTCATTCACAAATAAAGCTACTTGCTGAATCGACTCATCTTTATTTCCCTTTAATTCTTCTTGTATTTGATTATAAGGAGTTTCTATTGCAGTATATACATTTTGTAAAGCTTCCTTCTCAGAAGTAATTTTCTCACGTCCTTGCTGCCATACTACAATTGCCTGTTCTATTTCTTCAATAGAAGTTGCTTTCAATTTCCCCTTCATTGTTCCATACTCATGCTCAATAAACTGTTTATGTTGCTCAGCTTGCTCTTTTAACGTATTAACTGTTTTCGGAAATATAATTGCTGTAGAAAGCGTCGCTTCTACTTTCGTTTCATGAATAAATGCCGCTTCTGTATGCGTCATGACTTGAGATCCTAAATAAAACGTAATAGAGCACACACACGGCAATATAAGCATCTTTTTTAAATTACGCGGTCTTTTCAGCATCTTAATCTCTCCCATCGAACAATGCGTTCTTTATACAGAACATTATCTTTATTATAATAAAGAACTATACAAAATGATAGCCATATGCTAGAAAAATAGAAAAAGGGCTATCCATGTGATAGCCCTTTTTTATTATTATCTTGCTTCACCTTCTGTTTGTTGTGCATCAAACGTCCAAGTTAAATTTAGTTTATCGCCTTGGAATTCATTTTGGTCTTTTTTATTATCAACAAACTCGAATTTCACTGCGAATTTATCAGACTTACCTGCAGAAATACCTTTTTCATCCCAGAACCAAGCAGATAAATCATTATCTACCGCTGTAAGTGTGTCACCCTTCAATTTATCTAGCGTTGTTTCTTTTACAATTGTTTCATGCTTATCTACATTCTTTAAGAATGTTACTTTAATATGTTTACCAAAATCATCTTTATTGTCGCCCTTCGCATCGCTTACTTTGTAATCTGTTTTTAGTAAAACTTTTTTAATATCTAAAGAGCCTTTATTTTCTAGTTTAAAATCTCTTTTAATTGTATCGCCAGGCTTTAAATTCGATACATCAACAACTGTCGATGGATTTGCCGCTAAATCAAGTGTACCAGCCGCAAATGTATTGTTTGACACTTCTTTGTCGCTAAAGAATGCAAATGTTCCTCCACCAACTAATGCTGCTCCTAGTACTGCTGATGCGATACCCATTCCTAATTTTTTCTTTAAAGTCATGTCCAAATCCCCCATAATATATATTTGTTAACTTCCTAATAGGAAGATATAACCAAACTAACTATACGGATTGTTCTACTTTTTTATCTTTCTTTTCTCCGTCGATGCTACGAATAGCGCCAAAAATAGAAATCGCGGAATAACCAAGTAAAAAGACTCCTGGAATAATAAGAAGTAATGCTGCTCCCGCTTTTGAACTCGCATAATTCAGTCCATAACCAACGTATGGAACTGTAATATCTGCATATTTTCCGATTACATTCTCTGCAAGTACTGGTGCTAAATCTGGTCCGTTGTTGTTATCCCCTTTTGTTTCATACATTACTTTTCCATTTGTATCTTTCACACCGATAATACGGTGAGTGATAATTTTGTCATCTTTCTCTTTAAACGTAATAACATCACCTTTTTGATATTTAGAACCATCTTTCGTTGGCTCTATCGCAATGATTGATCCTGTTAAAAATGTTGGTTCCATCGATCCTGAAAGAACGCTCTTAAATTGATATCCCATCACTGTTGGATCACCACCACTCGCTTTTGAAGAAATAACTACAAAAGCTAAACAAACCATTACCGCAAATAAAACAAATGAGATAACGTTGCTAATAATCTTCCAAACTAATTTCATCGTCTCTCTCCCTCTCCGTTGTTTTATATTATTTGAAATATGTAATATCCACTTTAGTTCTTTAACAAGAACACAAGTAAATAATATAACGAACAATACAGAAATGCAATAAGAAAATTTACAATTATTAGTTAAATTACTTTTAAAATGCATACAAAAAGACCGTGACAAAACCTCATCACAGTCTCCATACTAGCAATTTATTTTTCTTCTGATTTCATTCCTTGTTTATTTCGACGCAGCACTACATATAAAATGGCTCCAAATAATACAATCGCACCTATCCCAACACTTATCACTTTCACATTGGATTCCTTTACTTCAGGTGCAACTGTATCTTTTTTAGGCATCGCAAACGTAACATCTTCTTTTGAAAGAACATTAATAGTTGCAATTGTTTGATTGTTTTTCGTAATATCAACTGCACCAACTATCTCACCACGATGGATTCCTTTATGATACAAAGATTCTTTATCTAATGGAGCCGCTCGGAAAGTAGTTTTCACATTTTTCCCTTCATCCTTCTTTAGCATAAGCTCAGCACTTTTTTCCAATTCAGAATCAACATCTTTATTTAAATACGTTGTCTTTTGATGCCAACTATGTTTATCTAGTACCGTTTGCTTCGTAAATTGCCCAAAAGAATATTCCGCCATCTGCTTCAAATCTTCATAAATTTCAGGTCTTTGAGAAGCCATTACTACATTTATAATGCGATTCCCATCCTTCTCATTTAATAAAACGAGCGTATTGCGCGCTTCATTCGTAAACCCTGTCTTACCACCAATGCTATATGGATTTTCAAAATAAGTAGACTTATTAAAAATAGAAACTGTTTGCGTAGATGTCGTAACCGTCGTTCTTTTCGTATTCATCGCTTGTAAAATTTCAGGATACTTTTGCACACCTCTCGTAATCATGGCCATATCATATGGCGTCGTATAATGATTTGGATCATGCAATCCATTTGGCGTTACAAAATGGCTATCTTTAGCCCCTAATTGCTTCGCCTTTTCATTCATCATATTAGCGAAATTTTCAACACTTCCTCCAATACGCTCCGCAATCGCATACGACACATCATTCGCACTCAGCACCATTAAAATCATAAGTGCAGTATTTCTATTAATAGTCTCACCAGGTTGAAACTCAATTTGATAATTACTCTTCTCTTGATCTAACGCTAACTGTGAAAACGTAAATTGATCCTCTGGCTTCGTATGCTCCATCAGTAAAATCGCCGTTAACACCTTCGTCATACTAGCAGGGAACGCACGATGATGTGCATTTTTGTCGTACAACATATCTCCTGTTTTCGCATCAATCGTAGTCGCAAACTGACTAAAAACATTCGGTCCTTCGGCTGGTGGCGGTGCCACTTGCTCCGGATTTATTCCAACATTCGTCTCAGCATATAACGTCATAGGTGTCAAAAAAAATAAACAAATAACCATAATAAAAACCGAAATTTTCTTAAAATTTACCATATGACTCTCCCTTTTCACTTTACTTTCACATTCTATAAAATAACTCTACCAATCTATATGTAATTTGTATTAAATTGGAAGAATATTCACTATTTTTTACTATATCACACTTTTACGATAAGGAACATAAATATACAATAAAAAATAAGAAGGAATTACTCTTTCTTATCCTTCTCATCAATCAACGAATCTATTAACTTTTGACTAGCTTCCTCAGGCGTAATCTCATCCGTCATACCCATAAATGACCAACCTTTAGAATCGACCCACTCAACGAACTCTTGCAAAAACTCATCATGTGTCACATCCACATCAAGAATCGAACCATCAATCGAAATCGTTCTATTTTTAGACACACGCATCTTGAACGTTTTTCTTACCATTACAATAATTCTCCCTCTACTCCTGAATATTTATAAATATCTTGTACTTCTTTTATACATGATTTCTTGAAAATTGTAAAAAGGATATATTGGCCAATTTGCATATTAAAAATGAAAATCTCTTATTATATAACCCTCACACTACATTCATTTAGTCATAAATTACGGAATACATCCATATAAAAAAACAAACCAACTTACATTCTATCACACCAAATACACTTGACTTTAGTACAATGAAATGGAATATATTAGAAAACACCTTAAAATGAGGAGGAACTCCATGGCGCGTTGTACGTATTGTAAAACGAAGTGGAAAGTAAAAGATGTATGGTCGCTTCTCATAACATTTGAAAAAGATTGTCCGTATTGTTTTGGAAGGAAATATCTATCAAAGAAAACATTGAGTGCTATGCCAGAATTTATAAGCTTACCTTTACACTTCTTATTTCCTTTTCTTGTTGATTTAAGTGATAACAGTCCTTTGGATTGGTATCGGAAATCATAACACTTCAGCATTTTCTACTTATTAAATATAAAAACATACATACTAATATACCTCTGAAATAAACCTATTTTCTATTACACTACCTCTTTAAAAGATTACTATAAAAATATTGTAAAATTTCAGTCAATTATATATAATTGCTTTAGCATAATGATTAAAGATGCTGTTACATAAGCATTTATTGAAGATCCCGTAGCTCAGCAGGGAGAGCGCCACCTTGACAGGGTGGAGGTCGTGAGTTCGAGCCTCTCCGGGGTCATAAAAAAACACCATATCAACCTATTAGGTGATATGGTGTCTCTTTTTTCCAAGTCACTTCTTATAAAAACTAAAAACCTTGCCAGTTAATCACTTCCCACCAAACATCTTCTCCAAAGACTTCGCATTAGCAAATAACAATTCTTGTAGGTTGTCATCAGCAACGATTTTGTAGTCGCCATCTTTGTCTTTCTTTAAGTTCAATGTAACTTCGCGAGTTGCCATTGCTGCCTCTTTATCCGATAAATTTTTGATGATAGTTGATGTCATCGTTTTTTCTATTGCTTTTTCGGATTGCTCTTTGTCTTCGCTAAAGGCACTAGCGAAGGCCATTGGCATAACTTCTCCCATTGCTTTTGTTACAGCAATAGATAGATCAACAGATGTAACTTTCACTTTCACTTCTGCTTTGTCATCCTTTTTTGATACTTCTTCTAGCTTTTCAAATTTAAAGCTTTTCGTAATTGCGCTCAGCATTGCTTTTCCGTCAGCATCGTCTGTTTTTTCATTTAGTTTACTAAACTCTTTATCACTTTCAACAAATGTGCGAGCCTTTTCTAGGTCACCTTTTTGTATCGCTGTTAAAAATTCTTCAGCAGTATCTTTCGGGTTTGCACATCCTGCTAGAACACCAACTGTTAATCCTATTACCATCATTAGCAGCAATAATTTCTGTACCTTTTTCACGTTCATTCTCCTCTTATCTTTTCTAGTAAGTCATCACTATACAATAGTATGAAACTTACATTACAAACATTTTTTAGTATATCATTTATATGATTTGTTTTCTATTCTTTCCCAAAAGACAAAGAGCCTTGTAGTATTTCTACAAGGCCTTCTTTATAAAATAAAAACCAGCAACTTTAAGATTGCCGGTTTATCTCTTATTCATATTTGAAAAAACAATAATAATTACTCCAAGTACATAATGTCCTGCTACCATCCATATGCTCCGATCAAAAACCATAAGCGATAACCAAAGTGATATATTAGTAGCCGCAAATAATAGGTATGAAATGATATCTCTTTTTTGTAATGCCTCTCTATTCATCAAAATGTAAATGGCACCGATAGGAGGCAGAATAAAGCAAAGGAAAAAGACAAATGTTTTTCTTAACGACCATGGATATGAGGTTACTGTCTGCATATGAATCTCCTTTTCATTATAGTACTTGTTTTAACATCGGCCTTGCTACTCTATATTCTTCACTATGAGGTTCTTTTACGAGTATGGGGCGCCTTTCATCCTCTTCTTCTAAAATCATTTCAAATACTTCTGTTTTTTCTTGTAATATGTTGGATTCACTATCTTTAGTAGGCCGTTTGCTTGTTTCAATTTTCTTTGTTACTTCGCCAAGTTTTTGTCCGACTTCTTCTGCTTTGGCAGGTTCATTCGTAATGTAGTATTCCTGGCCCTCCCATACTAATATAGGTGGTACATGTTCTCGTTTGTTACATATTATATAAGTAATACTAGCTATAAGTAGTAGACATGTTAATAAAAAGAAGATAGCTTTTTTGTTCATATACTATTCTCCTTTCTATCATTTTATTGGATTATATAATAGGAAATATAGTTAGTAAATGGTTTTTATGGTGATTTTTAGTATTAATTTCAAATAGAAAAACCTTACTATAAAGTAAGGTTCCGTTTTTAAATTCTATAATGTTTTATTAATTAAAACGATCATTACGATAATCGCTATAAACATAACGACTAAACAGCCGATCATTTTATAAAATCCTCTTTTCGTTAACGTTCCGCCCTGAACGTCTTTACGAATAAATAGGAACACCGCTAAAAATAAAACAAGCCCCATGCCAAAAGCGTACATCATTTGCATATGTTAATCTTCCTTTCTCTCTTACATCTTAATATCTTTTCGATAAAACAACAAACGATATAAAGACTGTACTCATCGTAAGTGCCATTAATATGTTCAATAGTTCAACCGCAGATAGTGTAATTACTTTTAAGTTTAAGCCAATCGAGAAAAGAAGATAGTATGCTGTTAATGCAAAAAATGTCACGAACATTCCTTTATAACGAATGAGTTTCATTCGCTCATCTTTTTCTTTAAATTGCGGGTGTAAGTAACTTAGGCAGAAGCACATGATCATCATTGCAAGCAATGGATAAGTTATAGCCGGCGGTGCGGAATGTGTCATTACACCCGTTAGTACCATAAATCCACTCATAAACAGAAAAATAATTCCCATAATAACAAAGTACTTTTGCGAATAATTCATCTCTATTCCTCCTCTTCTTTTCCCTCATAAATAAATACATGTTCTATCGTTGTCTGAAATGTTTTTGCAATTTCAAATGCTAACGGAAGTGATGGATCATATTTCCCTTTTTCAATTGAAATGATGGTTTGTCTGGAAACCCCAAGTTTCTCAGCCAATTTTTCTTGAGATAGTCCAAATTTTTTTCGATATTCGACCATTTTATTTTCCAAGGAAATTTCTCCCTCCTTCCTTATACCGAGTATATATGTAAAGGAAACTTTACGTCAAGGTTCCTTTACATTCATTGTAATTATTTTTCACTCTATTTATATAGAAGAAACTTTTTCAAATTCAGCACGTCTATTTTGAAATGAAACATGGAACAATGTATATAGCCGTTACTATATCTCCTCCCCGCTTTTGTGAAAATTTAATATCTCCATATTTGTTTTATCCTTTTAAAATATTTCATTCTTCTCCTTATTGGGTGATGTGCGCTATTGTTTTTACGTTGTTTTTCGCCATATTTATAGAAACTAACGGTTTATGAAGCATTTTTTATGTATAGCCACTTTTTTTGTAGAAATCCTTCATTTTCCTTTCAATATTTAACACTATCGATATAAAGTTTATGGTAAATTCATAATTTTTTATTTTTTATACTATATTCCGTTGTATTGTTGTATAATATCAATGAAAGCGCTTATTATTTCAATATACATAATTCGAACTAAACTTTATCGAAACATTCCGACAGTTATACTTATATTTAAATGCAACAATTATAGTTATTAATGTAGGCATACCAAATATATCCACCCCATTTTTCTGTAAAATTACTTTATAACATGAAAGATTAACTTGGGTGATAAGTAATTGTGAATGTTTTTTTACAAAACAGATAAGTAATAGTGTTTGGTATTATGTAAATTATTGTAATAACATAAGAGTAAAGATAACATTTACATTAATTATTAGTTCATCAATTATTGAAAAAGAGCAAAATGCACCTTTTGTATAGGAAAAGGATTATATGCATTGGGAGGTTTAAACAAATGACGAGGAAGAATACAACGACAAACCCTTGGGCCAAGTTCCATGGTCCGAACCTTGGTTATGTTATTGAACAGTATGATCTTTACGTAACTGGAGCAGGTTCTGTTGATCCGGAATTACAAGAGCTTTTTGAAATTTTTGGAGCTCCTTCGTTTCAAGATGATGTCGTAACAGGGGACAACACAGCAACACATTTTTCTCCTCAAAACACAGGTAACATTGAAAAAATTCTTAAAGTCGTTCAACTTGTTGAACAGATTCGTTCTTTCGGGCATACGTTGGCTCACATCAACCCAATGGAAGATGCTGCAAACGGACAATCTCTTATCGAAAAAGCAATGAACGAACTGAGCGATGCTGATTTGAAAGCGATTCCAGCAAAAACAGTATGGCAAGATGCACCAGAGGGTATTCACACTGCACTTGATGTAATTCATAGATTAAAAGACGTTTATACAAAATCTTTAGCTTATGAATTCTCACATATACAAGATAGTGAAGAACGCGCGTGGTTGCATCAAATGGTGGAATCAAATTCATTGCGTCAACCATTATCAAATAAAAAACGAACTGCTCTTTTAAAACGTTTAACTGCTGTTGAAGGTTTCGAGCAATTCTTGCATAAAACATTCGTTGGTCAAAAACGTTTCTCAATAGAGGGCGTTGATATGCTTGTACCTGTACTAGATGAAATTGTTTCAGAAGGTGCTAAAGGCGGCGTTGAAGATGTCATGATTGGTATGGCTCACCGTGGTCGTCTAAGCGTACTCGCTCACGTATTAGAAAAGCCATATGGTCACATGTTTGCTGAGTTCAAACATGCAAAAATAGAAGGTGTAAAGACAAATGCTGGCTGGACTGGCGACGTAAAATACCATTTGGGTAGAGAACAAGTCGTTGGTAATGAAGAAGTTAGCACCCGTGTTACATTAGCAAATAATCCGAGTCATCTTGAGTTCGTTAACCCTGTTGTTGAAGGTTTCGCACGCGCAGCTCAAGAGAATCGTAAAAAATCTGGTCTTCCAGAACAAGATACTACAAAATCATTCGTAATTTTAGTTCATGGTGATGCTGCATTCCCTGGTCAAGGTGTTGTGTCTGAAACATTGAACTTAAGTAGATTGAATGCATACCAAACTGGCGGAACTATTCATGTTATCGCAAATAATGCAGTCGGCTTTACGACTGATAGCTATGATTCTCGTTCTACTAAATATTCAAGCGACCTTGCAAAAGGTTTCGATATTCCGATTGTTCACGTGAATGCTGATGATCCGGAAGCTTGTCTTGCTGCTGCAAACCTTGCGATCCAATATCGTACGCTGTTCAAAAAGGACTTCTTAATCGATTTAATCGGTTACCGCCGATATGGTCATAACGAAATGGATGATCCAGCAGTTACGCAACCACAAGTGTACAAAAAAATTAAAAACCACCCCACTGTAAGAGCAATTTATGCAGATCAATTACAATCTGCTGGCGTTCTGAATGCAGATGAGGTTGAAACAATTGCTCAGTTTATACAAGAGGAATTAAAGGCTGAATACGCACAAGTGCCACCAGCTGATACGAGTGCTGCAACAATTCACGTTAAAGTTCCAGAAGTTGTTGCAAAAGGAATTCAACCGATTGACACTGGTGTTTCAATTGACTCACTTCGTGCAATTAATGAAGGACTATTATCTTGGCCTGAAGGATTTAACGTATATCCAAAAGTGAAGAAAATTCTTGAGCGCCGTAAAGATGCTCTTGAAGAAAACGGTAAAATTGAATGGGCACTTGCTGAATCGTTAGCATTCGCTTCTATTTTACAAGAAGGTACGCCAATTCGTTTAACTGGTCAAGATTCACAGCGTGGTACATTTGCGCATCGTCATATCGTATTACACGATACTGATACAAACGAAACATATTCACCATTACATCGCTTACCGAACATTAACGCATCATTCTCTGTTCATAACAGTCCGTTATCAGAAGCTGCTGTTGTTGGTTACGAATATGGTTACAACGTATTTGCTCCAGAAACTCTTGTGATGTGGGAAGCGCAATATGGTGACTTCTCAAATACTGCGCAAGCATTATTTGATCAATATGTTTCAGCAGGAAGAGCGAAATGGGGTCAAAAATCAGGTCTAGTTCTTCTATTACCACACGGTTATGAAGGTCAAGGACCGGAGCATTCTAGTGCACGTCCAGAACGTTTCTTACAATTAGCTGCGGAAAACAACTGGACAGTTGCAAACTTAACGAGCGCGGCACAATACTTCCATATCTTGCGCCGTCAAGCATCTATCTTAGGAACAGAGGCTGTTCGACCATTAGTAATTATGACGCCGAAAAGCTTATTACGTCACCCACTTACACTTTCTACAGGTAGTGAGTTAAGTGAAGGACGTTTCCAACCTGCTTTAGAACAAGGAAACCTTGGTGCAAAACCAAACAAAGTAAAACGCCTTGTTTTAAGTACAGGTAAAATGGCAATTGACTTAGCAGCAGAAATCGAAAGTGGTAAGCATGAGTACAACTTAGATGAAGTTCATATGGTTCGTATCGAGCAGTTGTACCCATTCCCTGCTGAAAAAGTTCAATCTATTATTAAACGCTTTAAAAACTTAGAAGAAATCATTTGGGTTCAAGAAGAACCTCGTAATATGGGCGCATGGCATTACATGGCTCCAATTCTGTTCGAACTAGCTGGGGATAAAGTGAAAACAGGCTACATTGGACGCCCGGATCGTTCTAGCCCATCTGGTGGCGATCCATTCGCTCACAAAGCTGAGCAAGAATTAATCGTTGCACACGCTTTAGATGTGAAGTACAACTTCCGTCAAGATAAACAAGAAATTGAAGTTTTTAGCAACTGAAAGTAACAATGATTTTTTCAGGCTCGGCTGTGGCAGATAGTCTCCCACAGCCGGGCTAACAAATGGAGATTACCGAAGATTAAAGAAGACAAAACACACCGTTAGGCAAATAAGGGGAGGACATTTAAAATGATCGAAATTAAAGTACCTGAGCTTGCAGAATCTATTTCAGAAGGAACTATTTCACAATGGCTTATCAACGTAGGCGACAAAGTTGAGAAAGGTGGCAGCGTTGTTGAGCTTGAGACTGACAAAGTCAATGTAGAAATCATTGCAGAAGATTCAGGTATTGTATCGAAGTTACTAGGCGAACCTGGAGATACAGTTGAAGTTGGCGCTACTATCGCAATTTTAGACGCAAACGGTGCAGCAGTTGCAGTAAGTACACCTGCTCCAGCTAATGAGCAACCAAAACAAGAAACTACTGAAGCACCGAAAGCAGCAGCTCCAAGTGCTGAACAAAATAAAACATTGCAAGGTTTACCAAATACAAATCGTCCTATCGCATCACCAGCTGCTCGCAAAATGGCTCGTGAATTAGGAATCGACTTAAACGACGTACGTAGTACAGATCTACTTGGACGTGTGAGACCACATGATGTACAAGCTCACGCTGCAGCTCCAAAAGAAACACCAGCTGCTCCAAAACAAAGTCCGGCTCCAGTTGCAAAAACTGAATTCGAAAAACCAGTTGAGCGTGTGAAAATGTCCCGCCGCCGTCAAACAATTGCAAAACGTCTTGTAGAAGTTCAACAAACATCTGCAATGTTAACTACATTTAACGAAGTTGATATGAGTGCAATCATGGAATTACGTAAAGAACGCAAAGATGCTTTCGAGAAAAAACATGATGTACGTCTTGGCTTTATGTCATTCTTCACAAAAGCAGTTGTTGCAGCATTAAAACAATTCCCATTATTAAATGCTGAAATTCAAGGCGACGAGCTTATCATTAAAAAATTCTATGATATCGGTATTGCAGTAGCAGCTCCAGATGGATTAGTTGTTCCAGTTGTACGCGATGCTAACCAATTGAACTTCGCTGAAATTGAAAGCGAGATTCGTAATTTAGGTCTGAAAGCACGCGATAATAAACTTTCATTAAAAGAGCTACAAGGTGGTACATTTACGATCACAAATGGTGGCGTGTTCGGTTCTCTAATGTCAACACCAATCCTAAATAGTCCACAAGTAGGTATTCTAGGAATGCATAAAATCCAAGTACGTCCAGTTGCGATCGATAACGAGCGTATGGAAAACCGCCCAATGATGTACCTTGCACTATCTTACGATCACCGTATTGTTGATGGTAAAGAAGCAGTTAGCTTCCTTGTTGCTGTTAAAGATATGCTTGAAGATCCAAAATCATTATTATTAGAAGGTTGATAGATTATTAATCTATTAAAGGCTGTAGAATGTTTCATTCTACAGCCTTTTTTTATTGTATTCATACGGGACACATCACACTACATAGACTAATAATGTATGTCTAAAACGTAAGGGGGATAAAAATGAGTAACCTTCCAGTTCATGCAAAACTTAAAGCAAATAAGGATACTTTCTTCCTCCCCGATTCAAACGGGGGTGTTTACTTTCGAAATAACTCCAGTTCATTCCGTATGGATGGTGATGGAATTTATGACTGGATTGAGAAATTAATGCCTATGTTTAACGGTAATCATTCTTTGACAGAAATAACCGATGGTCTCCCTCTCCCCTATCAAAATCGAGTATTTGAAATTGGAGAGATTTTATATGAAAATGGTTTCGTTCGTGATGTAAGCCAAGATGCTCCCCACGAATTAAACAGTGCATTACTCGACAGATACGCTTCGCAAATTGAGTTTTTAGAAGCTGATTCCCATTCAGGCGCTTTAAAATTCGAAACGTACCGCGCAGCAAATGTGCTTATAATTGGTTCTGGCGATATGCTTACTTCCCTAGTTTCTTCTTTATTAGAATCTGGTTTACCTACATTTCATTATCTTGTTACAGATCGTGCTGAAACAAACTACGATCGAATTCATGAACTAAGCGAACGTGCATATGCAAATGATGACAATGTACTTATTCAAGAAATAGATATTGCAATTGATCGCCCTTTGCATGAAGTATTCGAGCCTTTCGACTGGATTTTATACGTTTCCCAAAATGGAGATATTGAAAGTTTAAGAGCAATCCATACTATTTGTAGAGAGTTTAGGAAAAATTTCATACCAGCTATTTGCTTATCAAGAATTGGTTTAGCTGGACCCGTCGTAACCGCAGACCGTGAAGAATGCTGGGAATCAGCTTGGCATCGTCTACACGAAACTACTTTACAAAGTGAAGATCCACCTGAACCTTTCTCACCAATTGCATCTGCAATGTTAGCAAATATTATCGTTTTTGAGTTATTTAAACATGTCGCTGAAGGTTCACACAGGCAGCATAATCCTCAATTCTTTTTATTAAACTTGGAAACACTTGAAGGAAAGTGGCACCCTTTCATAAAACATCTTCTCGCAACCGATGAAATCTTTACAATTGACACAGTGCAAAATCTTCAAGAAAACCTTGCCCATCGTTCCGGACAATATACTTCAACTGAACTTTTTCGTTTTTTTGATACGTTAACTTCTAAAGAAGCTGGCATATTCCACATGTGGGATGAACAAGATTTACACCAATTGCCTTTATCACAGTGCTATATTCAAGTTGCAAACCCATTATCAGATGGACCTACCTCTCCCCTTCCTACTATAACTTGCGGTGGATTAACTCATAATGAAGCACGCCGCGAAGCTGGTTTAACAGGAGTTGAAACATATGTAGCTGAAATGATTCATCGTCTTATCCCCGAACATACTGATATCGGTATTGGTGCTGGGGAAACGATGACAGAAGGTGTATACCGAGCACTACAAAAACATTTAAATAATAAGTTATGTGAACGCCAATCACATATGCTAGAAGAGATTACAGAGCTTGATTTAACCGCAATTCATGATAAACATTGTAGGTTTTATTACGATGCTCTCTCTACAATTCATGAAATATCTAAAGTAGGAATGAGTGAGGAGTTACTTGGTTTTCCTGTCGTTTGGATCGGTATAAATGATAGATGGTATGGTGCGGCAAATATTAATATAACACTCGCGTTAAGAAATGCTCTGCAACAAGCACTCCTTCATATTCAAAATGAAGAGATTCCTTATAAAGCTAATATGTTACCGGAATCATCCATTGTTTTATATAGTACGGATTCTGTTAGAGTAGCAATACAAGAAGAGGAAGAAATTCCAGGCGTACAGTCTTTACAAGTTGCCTTGCAAAATTTAGCGGAAAACAACTTGTATCCATTCGTTTTTGATTTAGCTATTGAGTCATTTTTAAGAGACAACTTAGACGGTGTATATGGGGTATTAATTGCAAAGGAGGATGACCAATGACTCAAAACATATTACTTATAGGAGATGGCCTACTCACAGACTATGTACATGAGCAATTGTATAAGCAATATTCACTCATCCGCCAGCATACCATTCCAGAAATTCTCCCTGAAAACATTCATCTTGCTCTCGTCTTACATGACGGGTCTCCTTCTTCCGTACATCATGATGCTGAGCTTATCTTTCGCTCAAATAATATTCCATGGCTTCGCGCGTTTACTTCGTTTGGTGAAGGTATTATCGGTCCTTACGTTCAGCCTCTTACAACTGGATGTTCCCACTGCGCTGATGGACGCCGGTTTATAGCTGGATTTGATCAAAAAGAAATGTGGGAACTACAACGGAAATATGCATTAAAAGCAGAGAACGTGACGAGGCGTGATGTACGCGCCACCCAAAATGGAATGTTACAAATGTGCCAGCTCATTCATGCTGAAACAGAGAAGATATTAACTAACAAACATTCTTCTATAAACAATGAACTCATTTTACTGGACTTACAAACGTTACAATGTACCCGGCATTCGTTTCTTCCAGACCCTCTCTGTCCGGTATGCAGCAATTTGTCTGACGATACAGCAGATGCAGCGCAAATTTCTTTACAACCAAGTTTGAAAACGAGTACTGAAACGTATCGCTGCCGTTCTATTCATGAGCTAAACACATTTTTAACGAGAGACTATTTAGATTACCGGACTGGTATTTTAAACGGCCAAATGCAACATTCTTTATTACCGTTTTCTGATGTTATTATAAACATGCCATTAATGTTCGGCAATGAAGGTGTCGCGGGCCGAACTCATTCATTCGCGCTTAGTGAATCAACTGCTATTTTAGAAGGTTTAGAAAGATATTGCGGTATGTCGCCTCGCGGGAAAAAGTCAAATGTGCATGGTAGTTTTCATGAGCTAGAGCATATTGCACTGAACCCCCACACACTCGGCGTACATACAAATGAACATTACAATCGTGATAGTTTTCCATTTAAGCCATTTGATCCTGATTATGAGCAAAACTGGGTATGGGGATACTCTTTATCACAAAGACAGCCACTTTTAGTTCCAGAATCAATCGCTTATTATAGCCTTGGTCAACGAGATGCTTTCGTATATGAAACATCAAATGGATGTGCAATTGGTGGTAGTTTAGAAGAAGCAATTTTTCACGGCATTTTAGAAATTGTAGAGCGTGACGCCTTTTTGCTCACTTGGTATGCCGAATTACCTCTTCCCCGCCTTGATCTCAGTTCAGCAAATGATACAGAATTACAATTAATGATCCAGCGGTTACACACGATTACCGGGTATGAATTACATGCTTTTAATGCAACGATGGAACACGGCATCCCGAGCCTATGGGTCATTGCAAAAAATACGCGTGAAAATGGAATGAACGTTGTTTGTGCAGGAGGCTCTCATTTAGACCCAATCCGCGCTCTAAAGAGTGCAATTCACGAAATAGCAGGCATGTTACTTATAGCAGACGAAGAGCTCGATCAAAAAAGAGAGTATTACGAAAACTGCTTACAAGATCCCTACCTCGTTAATAAAATGGAAGATCATAGTATGCTGTACGGATTGAAAGAAGCGGAAGAACGTCTTCACTTCCTTTTACGTGAAGATGCTCCGGTGCAAACGTTCCAAGAAATGAATGCATTACAATCATTTGATATGGATTTAACATCTGATCTTCATCAACTTTTAAACCGGCTACATCAATCTAGACTTGAAGTAATCGTTGTAGATCAAACGGTCCGCCTTATAGAAAAGAACGGCTTACATTGTGTAAAAGTCATTATTCCAGGCATGTTACCGATGACGTTCGGTCACCATCTCACTCGGGTTACAGGACTGGATAGAGTCTATACCGTACCGATGACACTTGGATATAGAGCTGAGCCTTTAACGAATGAAAAGTTAAATCCACACCCGCATCCGTTTCCATAATTCATAGCGAGGGGGAAATTTGATGCAACTGGATACTTTTTTACATCATCTCCATTTTTCTATTAATGAAATTATGTCGTCTGATAAAGAGATTGATTGGGAAGACGCACCACTTCCTTATAAATTATATCGAAATTTACCAGTCATCCCTCTCTCTTTAGAAATCCCATTAACTTTGCGGAGTTCTTCTACTAAACCTAACTTAGAGGAAATCGGTCATTATCTTTGGTACTCATTTGGTTTAACACAATTCTGTCAGCCTACTACTAACCTAGAAAATAATAAAACAACGACTCTATTTCGAAGATTCATCCCTTCTGGAGGCGCTTTATATCCAAATGAATTATATATGTATTTAAAAATTGATCATTATCCAGATGGCATTTACCATTACGACGCCGCACATCACCGTCTTATCTTACTTCACGAAGGAAATTTCGATTCTTATCTTACAGAAGCACTCGGCAATCGTTGCAACATACATTCTTGTTTTGGTGCTGCATTCGTATCCACTATGTTTTGGAAAAACTTCTTTAAATACAATAACTTTTCGTATCGTCTGCAAGGATTAGATAGCGGTGTGCTCATCGGTCAATTACTTGAATGTGCAAAACAATTCGGTTATACAAATGGTTTATATTTTCAGTTTCTAGACCGGGCAATGAATCATTTACTTGGACTGTCTGAAGGTGAAGAAAGTGTGTATGCTGTTATTCCTTTAAGTACAGAACCGAATACAGATTGGTTTCACAACGATCATCGTGAAAATAAAACAGTTACTTCTCATAACTTACTGCAGCAACTCCCGCCATTAGCACATGAGCATTTCATTCGTTCAAAACATGTAGATGACTATCCGATGATAAAAAGAATAAACGCGGCATCTATGATCGAATCCACCGAATACTTTCAAACGTTAACTCAAAAAGACCGACAACAATATAGTGCACACGCTGTGCAGCTACCTAAAGTGGAACGTTTATCCTATGATTTTTTACAACTTTGTAAAAAACGATATTCACCTGATTCTGACTTCATTTTAACGAAATGGGATGCAGCCGAGCTCGCTACTTTACTACAAGAAGCGAGCCTCTCCTTCCCTTATTACAACGACCTTGATGGCAAACATTTAAATAAAAACGCACGAGTCTCACTGTATGGATGTTTTTATAACGTAAAAGACATAGAAAACGGCGCTTACGCTTATAACAGTAGGACACATTCCATACAGCCAATACGGCATGGAGACCTTCGTTATCCGCTTCAATCTAGTATGACGATGGATAACGTCAATCTTTTTCAAGTACCACTTTGTCTACATGTAATCGGAAATAAAGATTACTATAAAAGTAAATTAGGTTATAGAGGATACCGCATTCATCAAATGGAAGCTGGCATGCTCGTTCATAGACTCGTTTTAGCTGCGACCGCTATGGGGATGGGTGGGCATCCGTTACTAAGTTTTGATACAAATTCATGCGATCAATTGTACGGGATTGATGCCGGAAATGAAACTTCACTCATTCAAATTCCGGTTGGGGCGTATCGGGCTCGGAATTGGCTAAAAGGGTCTTTGCATAATTAGAAGCACGCCGGTAGACGGCGTGCTTTTTTTAGAGGTGTTAAATTATTAAAAGCGAAATGAGTATATATTCTTACATAAAAGGAGCGTTTAAATTGGGCATTTTACAACAATTAATCGAGCAAGCGAAAAATCCTCGTGGGACAATTGGTTCCTCTATGCTTTGCATTATGAATGCTGCGCATACGAGACTAACAAATTGGGCTTTACAAAAAATACATATACGTGAAGATGCAGTTATTTTAGATATCGGTTGCGGAAGTGGGAAAACAATACATAGCCTTTCAAGAGTAACTCCCCACGGAAAAATATACGGCATTGACTATTCAGAACAGGCTGTTGAAAACTCAAAGAAAACCAATACGAAGGATGTAGAAACAGAAAAAGTAATCATTCATCAGGCAAACGTTTCCTCGATTCCATACACTACAAACTTCTTCGATCTCATTACTGCCTTTCAAACTCATTACTTTTGGCCTGATGTTGAACACGATATAAAAGAAGTATTTCGCGTCTTAAAACCGAATGGATCCTTTTTATTAGTGGCTGAAACTTTCAAAGTTCAATATCATATGGATAAATTTAAGACGACAGAAGAATTAGTAAACCTTTTTTATAAGACGGGATTTACAAGCGTGAAATGTTACGAAGAAAGAGGGTGCCTTTGCGTAATAGGAAATAAATAAAAAGCAGACCTTTCAAGGCCTGCTTTTTCACTAGATTAATTTAAAGATACTCTTAATTTGTCTTGCAAATAACCAATTTTTCGTACCGTAGTTATCATTCAGACTATCTAAACTGATAGATTGTCCGTTAGCAAACTTTAATTCTAACGTTGTATTTTTATCATTTGTTTTTAAGTTACTATTTGTAATATCATCATACTTTAATTTTCCAATCTCAATATACTCTTCCTTCTCTTCTCCGATAACGACGTGATCTTGGAAGAAGAACAATACTTCTACTTTCTTACCGAAACAAAATACGTTTTTCGTATAAATTAATGTCGCGTTATCAAGTCCGACACAGACTTCTTTCATCTCTTCAACGACGTTTCCTAAGTCTTCTTCGTTTCTTGCATTTGATTCAGCAATCCATTCTTCGATTGTATTCATGTTAATTGCCATACTGTGCCCCCTGGTTCGTTCATTACTTTATTAAAAAATAAATACTATATGACAATATAAGCGATACGTACTATGTTTTCAAGGGTGAACGGTATATTCGAAATAAAGTGAAACTTTATTTCTTCCCCTTTAACAAAAAAATAGCACTAAAAAAGTGCTATTCCGCTCGCCTTGCTGCTTGTTGAATTGGATCCCAAACGCTGTTATATGGTGGTGCGTAACTTAAATCAACATCTTCTAAATCGTGAATGCTCATTTTATTGAAAAGTGCCATTGCGATAACATCAATACGTTTATCTACGCCCTCTTCTCCCATTACTTGACCGCCTAATAATTGTTTCGTATCGGCGTGATATAGTAATTTCAAGTGAAGTGGCGAAGCACTCGGGTAATAGCCCGCCATATTTGTTGAGTCTACTTTGACCGTCTTATACGGGATATTTAGCCCTTTCGCTTCTTTTTCATTTAAGCCTGTTCTTGCAAGCGTCAGATTCATAAATTTAATAATGCCTGTACCTAACGTACCTTTAAACGCTCTTCGTTTATCAACCATATTGAGTCCAGCAAGTCGCCCTTGTTTATTTGCGGTCGTTCCGAGCGGGATATGGTCATGCATTTCCTTTATTACATGGTAATGCGTTGCACAATCCCCTGCTGCATATACGTCTTGTACATTCGTTTGCATATAAGCATTTACTTCAATTGCACCTTTAGGATTTTTACGTATATTTGTCCCTTCAAGAAAATCAGTATTTGACTGTACACCGACAGATACTAAAACAAGATCTGTTTTATACGTACCTTTATCTGTTTCAATTTGTTCGACTCTTTCTTTTCCTTTAAAAGCTTTTACATTTTCATTTGTTAAAATTTCAATACTATGTTTATCTGCTTCTTTATGTATGTATTCCGCCATATCGGCATCATAAATTGTGCCAATGTGATCGTTTCGCTCAATCATTCTTACTTTCTTACCAAGTTCGACGAATGTTTCTGCCATCTCTAGACCAATCGCACCACCGCCAATAATCGTTACGTGCTCAACGCTATTTGTTTGTAATGTGTCTACTATACGCTCAGCATCCGGAATTGTTTTTAAAAGATGAACACCTTGTAAATCTTTACCTTCCCAATCCGGCATAACAGGGCGTACACCAGTCGCAATTAATAAACGGTCATATGAAAATTCAAATACATCTTTCGTCTTCGTATGTACTGCATATACAATTTTCTTTTCTGTATCTACTTTCGTTACTTCATGACGCACTTTCGCATCAATTCCATATTTATCACTAAACGTTTTTACATCGCGTGCAATTAACTTTTCAGTAGAGGCGATAACACCACTAATCACATACGGTAATCCGCACTGAGCGTATGAATAGATTTCACCTTTTTCTAACGTTACAACATTTGCAGTTTCATCGTTTCTAACAATTTGCATTGCTGCACTCATACCAGCGGCATCTCCGCCAATAATGACATAGTTCACTTTACCACTCCTTCTTTTTTACATACTCTTTACGATTTCCATATTTTATAAAAATAACACCTACTTCCATTGTAAAGAAAGAGAATTTAATCTACAAATTTGGTGCACAAGACTATGTGTTACTAGGTATCCGTCGTGTCTTATAAACAAGATGTTTAATATGCTATAACAGTTACTATTGAAAGTAGGTGAAACATACATGTGCGCCGGCCTTCTCGCCCAGCTTCCTGAGGAACCGAAAGAACCGAAAGCCGCCTTGCCACTTGACCAAGAATTTTCCATTAACGTAACATTATACAGCGCTCGTGCTTGGTTATCTAACGATGACACTTTCGCACAAACTATTTGGAAAGGCTCTCGCTTCGCTTCAGCATCACACGCTGGCAAATCCATCTTACCAATCGGTACTGTTAAAATTTTGAACTTATCTGATGATACAATAACAGTTACTGCATCATCAGAATCAGATGATGCACTCAAAATAGTCGTACCCCCTCATTCTGAAGCTGTTTTAACGTCCAGTTCTTTATCTGATGTGCAAGCTAGTACATCAGGAGGAGCAAGTAAAGTCACATTCCTCTTTCACATCTTTTTCTCAAGGGATCCTGGTCCAGCTAAATAATCATAAAAGGGTACAGTTATGCACTGTACCTTTTCACGTATTCTATTCTCTGGATTTAATAAGTTCAACATTATAAGATTCAATAGTAGTTAACACTCCTGTAAAATACGGATTTCCTCTGTACCAAGACTGTTTTGAAAAGTACGCTTGCATATCTTTCGTTTGAAAAATATGTCCATGTCTTGCGTATATTTCATTTCTAGCAATTTTCAACTGTTCTTTCGATAAATATGTTAAATCCGCACTCGTTAATTTTCGAATATCACTATCAGGGAAGATGAAACCATTATATACATAATGAGTAGTAGGCGGCGGAGTAACATTGTAAACAACTGTTTTTTCTACACTTTTCTTTTGAAATGGAAGATTATAAGCCGACAGTGCCGTTACCGTTTCTACCTTTGTCGTTTCCCTTCCGTTTTCTCCATTTCGTTCTAAATAAATCGCCGCACTTCCATCAGTCGCTATCGGTCCCCACCTAATTTCTTCTCCGGTCAACGCTGTAACTGGCTTTTGATTCACGTATAATGTCGCACCAGGCGCATTCGTTTGAACTGTAATATATTGCCCTTGCAGTGTTAAATCTATCGTTACATTATTTTGACTTTGTTTCATAAGTACAACCTTTTCCTCACGTAATAGTTTTACATAGTCATTTTTATATTCTGCTTGAAATACTTGAGTTCCTGGAAGAAACGGTCCATATTGCTTGTCAAACTTTTTATCATTTGTTTTATCAATTTCTTTTCCGTTCAATTTTAAAGATGTACCTTTTTCATTTGTAAGCAGAGTCGTATAATACGTCTTCGCTTTCAATTTATACCGATCAAATAAAACGAAATACTTCCCGTCTTTCGTTAAAGAAAAATCTGCTCTTTCTATTCCATCCCCTTGTTTTTCACCTTGCCTCAAATATTCTTTCAATTCATTCACGTAAGATGGATTTTCTTTTATATATGAAAATAGAGGCGTTAAACTCTCTCTCGTTACAATAACGGCTGGATCATCTGTCGTGACAATCTCAGCTAACTTCTCTCCGTCCCTCTCTTGTAAAACAGTAATAATTCTCTCTACTTGCGATGATTGTGAGTAATATGAAGATCCATACGCATATAATCCGCCCAATACTATAATAAAAAATGTTAAAAGTGTAATTCCAATTATTGTCCCTTTGCTCATTTTTTGCTTCTTTACTACAGGATTCCCCCTCTTCGTCCCGCAGTTTTGACAAAATTGCACACCGTCTTCAAAATGAATCCCACACTTTGTGCATACATTCATCCGTTCAACCACCTTTTCGTTAGAAGCCAGTTAATCCCTGTGTAAAGGTTTGAATTATCGTGTTAATGTAAGACCAAAACACAATAAACGTTGCAATTCCAATTAAAACATTTGCGATAAGAAGTGTGTACACAGGATCTAATCCACCGTTATCTAGTTTTAATATAGCTACAATTATACTAATCCCTATATATGTCGTAGCTATCCATAGTAATATTGGTAAGAAAAAGATTAATAAGAAACTAAAAAGAAAAGAAAGAACTAGTATAGCAATAGCTGGCGTCGCTATCGTCCCCCATATGCCGAATGCTTCAAGAAAAGAAAAAGATGATTTCATCATCTTACCACTTACAAAAATAATAAATCCGACAAATAAAGTTAAAATTAATAAAAAGAAAAAGACCATTACAGATTCTCCAAAGAAAGTAGGAGTAGATACATCTGGCACTAATGTCCTCGTAACAGTCGCCGCTGTGCTCATCATTCTATAAAAAATACATGCTCCTAAAAAGCAAATAAGCACAAGACTTACAATTCCATTTCGCACTTCAATATTTCCACTTTCCATAATGGCCGATGGTGATTTAAAAGCATTTTTAAAGAACTGAAAATAGCCACTTGCAAATTGTTTCGCCTGCTCTACCGTTTCATTTGGGCGAGTTTCCTTTACTTGTGCCGCGCTCGATAGTTGCCCTTCTTCCTGCACACCACTTACTACTACTTCTTCCGATAACGAATGTCCACAATTCCCGCAAAACTTTGCTTCCGCTGCATTTTCTGTTTGACACGCCGTACATTGCATTCCCTCATCCCTCCTTAAGCATATACCTTATAGGGTGTTACAAATTCAATATATGACTTTGTACATAAAACATGACTACAAGAAAAAGAATATGAAATCCTTCTTTTAAACGAAACTATGCGTGCTAGTAATATAGAAAAATAATGTTATTATGAAACAGAGCAACTAACATTTTTAACAGATTGGATGAAGACAGTGGAATTTGTAAACTCGATTTTTCAAACACTCCTTACAAGCGTGATCCAATTATTTTCTTTAATTGGTGTCATCATTGTAATTGGATTTATATTAGGTTATTTAGAATCTCTCACACGAACGTATTGGTCGAGAGCTTTCGGAAGGAAAGGCTTTCTTTTGACTGCATGGATCGGTGTCCCTATTCATGAACTTGGACATGCAATTATGTGTCTATTATTTCGTCATAAAATTGTAGCAACGCAGTTCTTCCCGACAGATACAAGTCAGGGAGCTTTAGGTTACGTACAACATCAATACAATCAAAAAAGCATATATCAACGAATCGGGAATTTCTTTATCGGCATCGGTCCTATTATTTCTGGTATTACTGCCTTAATACTTTTAATGCGCTATTTCGTACCAGAGTCATATTCTTTATTTAATACGACTCTTGAAACAACAATTGCATCGACTTCTATTAACTTAGACATGATCCAAAACATGTTTTTATCAACATTCTTTTTATTAAAAAGCTTGTTTACAATGAGCAATTTATTGACCCCTTCTTTTTGGTTATTTTTATTTATCGCTATTTGTATTTCCGCACATATTGCTTTAAGTAAACCAGACATTAAAGGATCAATAGACGGCGTCATCGTCATGTTTATCATGTTATTTTTATTCAATATAATTGCAGGACTTTTTCAGTACGACAGTAACCAACTCATCGGAAAAATGATGAAGTATAATATGTATCTCATCGCTTTTTCTAGTGTGGCGCTTCTTTTCTCTTGTATTTCTACACTTGTGAGTTTTGTGTTTTATAAAATGAGAGGAGGACGTTCGTTGTGAACGTCCTCTTCTCTCCTTAAATAATTATTTATCAGCTTTAATAAGTTATTGAATCAGAATAGGTGGTCCAATTTTTTTGTTTTCTTTCCCCGAATACGGTACAAGTGAATATTTTCCCACCGCTACATTTATTCCATCAAATTTACTAAAAGAAATACCGCCATCTTCATTCGATATAACCACCTCTTTAAATGTATGTGCTTCCCCAGATTCTGATTCGATTTTAAAATAAATATCTTCATTTGTACTTTGTGTCACATCATAATAAATCGTTGTGGAAATCGGCGTAGAAACTACTTTGTTAACAGTTACTTTATTGCCATCGTATAAAGCAATTGTTTCATTTAAATCAAACGTCCGCTTCTCTTTCATCAACTGAGCTTGTGATACTTCAATAGCAAATATCCATGGTTGCTCAATTACAGTATCCCTGTTGAATGTATCATAAGTAATTTCGATTTGAAGTTCATCAGTTTGTGGCATTTCACTTAACTCGATACCACCGTAAATTGTAAACATAGAATCATTTACTGCAATTGATTGTGCATCCTTTGTATTAGAAAAGTCACGCCCATTTATTCGTACCTGTGGAATTAAATATGTTTGATAATCAAATTTCACACCCTTCGCTGGCTCAAATGTTGAACTGATGAATAATTTATTGTCATCCACTAATACCTCATTTAACGTCAGTTTACCGTATTTATTTTCAGCAGTTTTCCCAATAGCCGTTTTATAGGGAGAATAGTCAAGTGGTTGCTGTTTATCAATATATTTTTCAATCAATCCCGCAATAAATGGCATATTTGCTAAAGATGTTTGTCCAAGTGGCACTGTAATACTGACAATTAACATGCAAGCTGCTGCGACTCCGAACCATTTTTTTGTTTTTTTATTTTTGCGTAGCTTATTTTTCACACGTTTTTCCCACTGCTTTTCCTCTATTTTGGTTAAGGGAGTCTCCTCAAACTCTGTGATGTCCAACTGAATATCATTTAACTCTTTATAAATAGACATGCCCTCACACTCCATTTTTAAAAATGAAAATCTGTTTGAGCTTTTTTCGTCCGCGTGACAGTTTGTTATGAATCCATGACTCTTTCACATTAAGGTGGGATGCAATTTCACGAGACGGTACACCTTCTAAATAATACTTTTCAAAAATGTTACGCTCTGTTGCTGACAACTCACTAAGCAATTCCTGTACGTCTAAGAAGTCATTTTGTTTTCTTTGTTCTTGATACAGACGATCATTAATCTCTGTACAGACAGTTTGTTGCTGATTTCTCGCATTTTTCCGCTGATAATCAATTGCCCGATATTTAGCAATGGCTGCTATCCATTGTTTAAACGTATTTTTACTTAAATCAAATGAATCGATATGAAACCAAATGGCTAATAATACATCATCTAAGCATTCTTCATAATCTTGCTGATTACTCTGTACATATCTTTTAATAATCACGCTTAGTAAACCGCCGTATGTTTGAATAATAAACGTAACGCTTTTCTCATTACGCTTTTTAATTTGTTGCACAACATTTTCTTCCGTTATCTTCAAAGGTAGACCTCCTTGTCCTGCTAATTGGGTACCTACTTTCTAATACGAATAAAAATCAATAACCCTATCACCATTTTTAATATTACAAACATAATTTCATCACTATATATCTTGTATACAATGAGAAGAGCTAGTCCATTTTGAACTAGCTCTTCTCATCAGTTATTTCTCTTATAATCACAATGCTCAACCGGAACACGAGCATTCCCTTCTTCATCCGTACACCATGATTGCGACTGAAAGGCAAGGAAAATACCAACCCACTCTTCCTTCTTCTCAAAATGAATGAGCAAACCACCATCTTGCCATATACCGTCATCACCTTGCCATTTCTCTACATTTCCTTGATTCATATGAATATCGTGTATACCGTTTCCAGGTGTAAAGTCGAAATACGAATCAGGTATTTTTTCTTCTGGTCCCCATCTTTCACCAAACGCATAAATAATCGCCTTTTCTTCTATTGCTCGCTTTATATAACGCTCTATCTTTTCATTTAAATCATTATCAACTCCTGCTTTTTCAGCAGGTAAAGGAATCATTTGCTTGGAATCAAATAAATTACCTCTTACATAATCTAAAGCTACTTTCGGTTCATTATTTTTTATTTCTGTAAAACCAAACGGTAATGTCGGTAAAATATGAATCGCCTCTGATCGAATATCGTCGCTCGCAAAATATAAAACTTCTGACGGATAACTTTGCGATTTCACGTTAATTGCAATGCGATAATCTACTCCTGCTTCACCTTGTAAATGAACTTGATAATGAGGTGTTTTGCCTTTTCCAATCTTAGATTGTATAACTGTACCTTTTAATACACCGTAGTTTTTTAAGGGCATACCTTTCATCTCCTATTCATTTAGTAGAAGCTTTTCATATTTAAAACATTATCCAGTCATAAAGAAAATCCTCCTATGTTAGGAGGATTTTTAATTTCTCAATATATACCAAAAGAAAACTTCCACTATTACAAGCAACACCGCACCAAAAATCATTAACGTCGTCTTCTTTAGTAGTTCGTTTTCACGATACGGAATATTACATAAATAAGCACCAAGTGTAATCCGTGATGGGCAAGCGATTGTCGCTACTGATGATGCGGTGTTTTGAAGTGTTGTGACGTATTGCCACGGGAGTGCTACGTTTTGCGCTGTTTGCATTTGTAGTTTTATAAACATCGCATTTGATCCTGCATTACTACCTGTTAAAAAGCCGCCAATTCCGCCAATGAATGGAGCAACGAAAACGAAAAAGGTACCAAATGTTTCACCAGCTGTCTTTGCGAGTAATGAATGCATACCAGATGCCCCCATTAGCTCTGAAATCGCAATAAACATTGTCGTTGTAATTGCGAATGGAATCCATTGTTTTATCGTTTGCGAGAGTGATTGTTTAATAATATTAGATGGAATGCGGAAGAAAATGATTGTAAATAAACAAGTCATGGCGAGCCAAAACCCTGGCGAATATAGTAGCTCTAGTTTGTAAGAATATGATTTTAAATCGAGAACTGCATATGACCTGAGCAGATCATGTAATGCTGGAACGAGGCGAGAAAGTAAAATACAAACCGTTAAAAAAATATAAGGGCTAATAATTTTTATAATGGATACTTCTCTCTCCGTAGCCGCCGCATGTTCTGTTAAAAGGTTTTGCTCATCTTTTCCTTTTAATTTAATAATTAAAAAACCAAATGTAATGGTAACGATAGAACTTAATATCCCTGCTAGTTCAACACTTACGTATGCGTTAGAAAGATAGATTCCGAGAGAAAATAATAGAAAGAATCCTATCCCTTCCTTCCACTTTTCTATAACCGCCTGAAATCCACCGACAACGTATAAGGAAAGGATGATGAAGTACGCAAAAATTGGAATGCTTAATAATGCTGTATTTGTGCCAAGAGTCGTGAGTGGCATGTTAATAAGCTGAGAACCGATAATCGTACCCGTTGCCATCGCGCCCCATGAACTTGCAAGTAAACCGATAAACGAAAGTAGCACAGCTTGAAACGGTTTATAACCGAGAGAAAGAAAAATAGGTGCTGCGACCATAAAACCAATTCCGAACCCACTCACTGATTCAATAAGTGGACAAATACCAAAACACATAAGAAGCATTTGCAATAATCGATCGCGCGTGACTTGTTCTAGAAATCGTGCTACTTGATCGATGTATCCCATTTTGTTCATGAGGTGAAATAAAAAAATACCGAAAAACAAAACGTATCCAACAATAAAACAAATTAACCAACCTTTAATCGTTGCATGTACAGTTTCACTTACCCCTAACCGAAATGTTGGCGAGAGTAAAACAATTCCAACAGAAACGGCATAAGAAATTAATGAGGATCTTAATGACGTTTGTTTAAATAAAAATAAACAAATGAAAATCATCATAATTGGGATAAGTGCCAACAATATGGCCATGTTATCATCTCATTTCGTTAAAAATACAATTTTCAACTATTATATAACAGATAACACGATTTTCAATTATTTTTAAAACAGATTAAAAAAAGAGCCAAACAGCTCTTTTTTTGGATCAATCCCATTTTCTTTTATCCTGAAAAACCGTCTGCTGTCCAATCATTTTTTCTAGTACAACAAACACAATATAAGCACATATTACTTGCAATACAATATTCCCAAGTTTTATTAATTCAAATGAATGGATCCATTGGAATAATTCATTTAATAATACAATCGAAACGATACTAAATAGTTCTATAC
>NZ_JBALMG010000002.1:0-18803 GCF_036963225.1 Bacillus sp. JJ783
TGTTATTATTAATGCTGCATATATTCATATTCCATTTTGTCAGCATATTTGTCACTATTGTGATTTTAATAAAGTATTTATTGAACGCCAACCGGTTGATCAATACTTACAATATTTAGAGAAAGAAATAATAAATACGGTTCAAAAAGTACCGTTTAAAAGTATGAAAACGATTTTTGTTGGCGGAGGAACTCCGACAGCTTTAAATATGGAGCAAACAAAACAGCTACTCGACATCATTAACCGTCGTTTGCGTCCATTTGCGCCGAATTGTGAATTAACATTTGAAGCGAATCCAGGTGATTTACCGAAAGAGAAGTTGAACTTATTGCTAGAAGGTGGAGTAAACCGAATTAGTTTTGGTGTGCAAACGTTTCGTGATGAGCTACTTGAGAAGATTGGACGCAGGCATACGAGAGAAGATGCATTCGTAGCAATTCGAGAAGCGCAGGAAGTCGGTTTTACAAATATTAATGTAGATTTAATTTATGCTCTGCCAGGACAGACGATAGAAGATGTAAAGGAAACATTAGACATTGCCTTTACGCTTGGTGTACAACATTTCTCAGCATATTCCTTAATTGTGGAACCGAAAACCGTATTTTATAACTTAATGAATAAAGGGAAATTAAGACTTCCAGGTGAAGACCATGAAGCGAAAATGTACGAAATGGTAATGGATGAAATGGAGAAAAATGGTTATAACCAGTATGAGATTAGTAACTTCTCAAAAGGTGATAATGAAAGTAGACACAATCTCACATACTGGAATAATGAAGAGTATTATGGATTTGGAGCTGGAGCGCATAGCTATGTGAACGGGGAACGAATTCAAAATGTAGGTCCGCTCAAGCAATATTTCACTAAAATTGATGAGACAGGATTTCCATATTTAGATGTTCACGCAGTGACAGAGAAAGAAAAAATGGAAGAAGAGTTGTTCTTAGGACTTCGAAAAACAAAAGGTGTTTCTAAGTTAGAATTCCAAAAGAGATTTAATGTGGAGATGGATCATGTTTTTGCAAAGCAGTTACAAAGTAATCAAGAACAGGGATTACTTGAAAACAGAGATGGACATGTTTGTTTAACGAGGAAAGGGAAACTATTAGGGAATGAAGTATTCCAGTCATTTTTGATTGATTAATTAAATGTGCCCTAAGTGTGAAAAAGTTTCGTTATTTCGTGACGTTTCCGTTGACAATTGAATGTCAATTTTGGTAAGTTATTAATAGATTTAGCACTCGAAGACAAAGAGTGCTAACAGAGGTGATGATGAGATGCTTACGGAACGTCAGCTCTTAATTTTACAAACGATTGTTGATGACTTTATTGGATCAGCGCAACCAGTTGGTTCGAGGACGTTGGCTAAGAAAGATGAAATTACGTTTAGTTCAGCTACTATTCGAAATGAAATGGCTGATTTAGAGGAACTAGGATTTATTGAAAAAACGCATAGTTCTTCTGGGCGTGTTCCTTCTGAAAAAGGGTATCGTTTTTATGTAGACCATCTTTTAGCGCCACAAAACTTACCGACCGATGAAATTGTACAAATTAAAGATTTATTTGCTGAAAGAATTTTTGAAGCAGAAAAAATTGCACAACAATCAGCTCAAATTTTATCAGAGCTTACGAATTATACGGCCATTGTTCTTGGTCCGAAATTGAGCACAAATAAACTTAAAAATGTACAGATTGTACCGCTTGATCGTCAAACAGCAGTCGCTATTATTGTAACAGATACAGGGCATGTGCAAAGTAAAACGATTACCGTTCCGGAATCTGTTGATTTATCAGATTTAGAAAAAATGGTTAATATTTTAAATGAAAAGCTATCTGGTATACCTATGGCAGAACTTCATAATAAAATCTTTAAAGAGATTGTTACAGTCTTGCGTGGGTATGTTCATAATTACGATAGTGCAATAAAAATGTTGGATGGTACATTTCAAGTTCCTTTATCGGAAAAGATATACTTTGGAGGAAAAGCAAATATGCTTTCGCAGCCAGAGTTCCATGACATTCAAAAAGTAAGATCCTTGCTGACGATGATTGATAACGAAGCTGAGTTTTATGATATTTTGCGTCATAAACAAGTAGGTATTCAAGTGAAAATTGGCAGGGAAAATTCTTCGATCGCTATGGAAGATTGTAGTTTAATTTCTGCAACGTATTCGATTGGAGAAGAGCAACTTGGAACGATTGCGATTTTAGGTCCAACGAGAATGCAATACTCTCGTGTAATTAGTTTGTTGCAGTTATTTACAAGGCAATTTACTGATGGACTTAAAAAATAAATGAGAGTAATACATTCGCTCAAGTGATGGAAATTTCATTGCTGTGTGTAATATATAATGCTTAGGTAATCGTGCTAAGCGTGATACCTAATACCTTTTAAGGAGGTGAAAATTGTGGAAGAGCGTAACGAACAAGTGGTAGAAGAAGTGAAAGAAGCTGTCACAACAGACAACAGTGAAGAAGCTGTAGAAGAAAAAAGTGAAGCTGCTCTTTTACAAGAAACAGTAGATGAGTTACAAGCGAAACTAACGGAAACGGAAGGTCGCACACTACGTCTACAAGCTGATTTTGAAAATCATAAGCGCCGCGTTCAAATGGATAAACAGGCTGCTGAAAAATATAGAGCACAAAGTCTTGTGTCAGATATTCTGCCAGCTCTTGATAATTTTGAAAGAGCAATGCAAGTGGAAGCAACTGATGATCAAATGAAGTCCTTATTACAAGGTATGGAAATGGTGCATCGTCAATTGTTAGAAGCGCTGACTAAAGAAGGTGTTGAAGCGATTGAAGCTGTTGGTAAACAGTTCGATCCTCATGAGCACCAAGCTGTTATGCAAGTAGAAGACAGTGAGTTTGAATCAAACGCGGTTGTGGAGGAATTCCAAAAAGGCTATAAACTAAAAGACCGTGTGATTCGCCCATCAATGGTAAAAGTAAATCAATAATTTACATAAATGTAGGAGGATTCGCTATGAGTAAAATTATCGGTATTGACTTAGGTACAACAAACTCTTGTGTAGCTGTTATGGAAGGTGGAGAACCAAAGGTTATCCCAAATCCAGAAGGAAACCGTACAACACCTTCTGTTGTAGCTTTCAAAAATGAAGAGCGTCAAGTTGGGGAAGTTGCGAAACGTCAAGCAATTACAAACCCAAATACAATCATGTCTGTTAAACGTCATATGGGTACAGACTATAAAGTAGAAGTTGAAGGTAAAGATTATACACCTCAAGAAATTTCTGCAATCATTTTACAAAACTTAAAAGCTTCTGCTGAAGCGTACTTAGGTGAAACAGTGACGAAAGCTGTTATTACAGTACCAGCATACTTCAACGATGCAGAACGCCAAGCGACAAAAGATGCTGGTCGTATTGCTGGTTTAGAAGTAGAGCGTATCATTAACGAACCAACAGCAGCAGCACTTGCTTACGGTTTAGAAAAACAAGATGAAGAACAAAAAATTCTAGTATATGACTTAGGTGGCGGTACGTTTGACGTATCTATCCTTGAGTTAGCAGATGGAACATTTGAAGTTATTTCAACTGCTGGTGACAACCGTCTTGGTGGAGATGACTTTGACCAAGTTATCATCGATCATTTAGTAGCTGAATTCAAAAAAGAAAATAGCATTGATTTAAGCCAAGATAAAATGGCACTTCAACGTTTGAAAGATGCAGCTGAAAAAGCGAAGAAAGATCTTTCTGGTGTAACACAAACACAAATTTCATTACCATTCATTAGTGCTGGAGCTGCTGGTCCATTACACTTAGAATTAACGTTAACAAGAGCTAAATTCGAAGAAATTTCAGCTGGTCTTGTTGAAAGAACATTAGAGCCAACTCGTCGTGCATTAAAAGACGCTGGTTTTTCTCCAAGCGAATTAGATAAAGTTATCCTTGTTGGTGGTTCTACTCGTATCCCAGCTGTACAAGAAGCAATTAAACGTGAAACTGGTAAAGAGCCATACAAAGGTGTAAACCCAGATGAAGTTGTAGCATTAGGTGCTGCAGTTCAAGGTGGCGTACTTACTGGTGATGTAGAAGGCGTTCTATTATTAGACGTAACTCCACTTTCTTTAGGTATCGAAACTATGGGTGGTGTGTTCACGAAATTAATCGAGCGTAACACTACAATTCCAACAAGTAAGTCACAAGTATTCTCAACAGCTGCTGATAACCAACCAGCGGTAGACATTCACGTACTACAAGGTGAGCGTCCAATGTCAGCTGACAACAAAACATTAGGTCGTTTCCAATTAACAGACCTTCCGCCAGCACCACGTGGAATTCCACAAATCGAAGTAACATTCGATATTGATGCGAACGGTATCGTTAACGTACGTGCAAAAGACTTAGGAACAAGTAAAGAGCAAACTATTACAATCCAATCTTCTTCAGGTCTTTCTGATGAAGAAGTAGATCGTATGGTACAAGAAGCGGAATCAAATGCTGACGCTGACCAAAAACGTAAGGAAGAAGTTGAACTTCGTAACGAAGCTGACCAACTTGTATTCCAAACAGACAAAGTTGTAAAAGATTTAGAAGGTAAAGTAGATGCAGCTGAAGTAGCGAAAGCAACGGAAGCGAAAGAAGCATTACAAGCGGCAATCGAGAAAAACGAACTTGAAGAAATCCGTGTGAAAAAAGATGCTCTTCAAGAAATCGTACAACAATTAACTGTTAAATTATACGAGCAAGCTCAAGCAGCTGCAGGGCAAGCAGAAGGTGCACAAGGAGCACAAGACGCTGGCGCGAAAAAAGATAATGTAGTAGACGCTGAGTTTGAAGAAGTAAAAGAAGACAAGTAATAAAGTGAAATAAAATAAGTAAGATGACAAAAAGTCAAAGTCAAGCGTGCCTTGGCTTTGGCTTTTTTCACGAATAAGAAGAAATGTGTGAGGATCTTAAGTTTTTTATTTTGCATACTGTAAGTGAGGAAACTTTGTTGCAAAGCACTTTCTTTCGGTGTTAAAATTACGTTTATGTGAAAGATTCGGGGGTTGCAAATTTATGAATAAACGAGACTATTATGAGGTCCTTGGACTTAGCAAGGGTGCTTCTAAAGATGAAATAAAAAAAGCGTATCGTCGTTTGGCTAAAAAGTACCATCCAGACGTAAGTAAAGAAGAAAATGCAATTGAAAAGTTTAAAGAAGTACAAGAAGCATACGAAGTATTAAGTGACGATCAAAACCGTGCGCAGTATGATCAGTTTGGTCACGCGGGTCCGAATCAAGGTTTCGGTGGAGGCGACTTCGGTGGTGGCTTCGGATTTGAAGATATCTTCAGCTCATTCTTTGGTGGCGGTGGCGGCAGACGTCGTGATCCGAATGCTCCGCGTCAAGGTGCTGATTTACAATATCAAGTTACTTTAGAGTTTGAAGAAGCTATTTTTGGTAAAGAATTAAATGTTGAGATTCCAGTGGAAGATCCATGTGATACTTGTAAGGGTAGTGGAGCAAAACCAGGAACTTCAAAGGAAACATGTAAACATTGTTCAGGAGCAGGGCAAGTAAGTGTAGAACAAAATACACCATTTGGGCGTATTGTAAACCGTCAAGCTTGTGGGCATTGTTCAGGAACAGGTCAAATGATTAAAGAGAAATGTACGACATGCCATGGTTCTGGTAAAGTTCGTAAACGCAAAAAAATCAATGTTAAAATTCCAGCGGGTATCGATAATGGTCAACAAATTCGTGTATCTGGAAAAGGTGAAGCAGGCGTAAATGGCGGACCGGCAGGTGACTTATATGTTGTTGTTCATGTGAGAAATCATGAATTCTTTGCGCGCGAAGGGGATCACATTATTTGCGAAATGCCATTAACATTTGCGCAAATGGCACTTGGTGCGGAAGTAGAAGTTCCTACCGTTCATGGCAAAGTGAAGCTGAAAATTCCAGCAGGAACACAAACAGGAACAGAATTTCGCTTAAAAGGAAAAGGTGCTCCGAACGTACGTGGATATGGTCAAGGAGATCAATATGTAGTCGTTCGTGTTGTTGTGCCGACGAAATTAACTTCACATCAAAAAGATTTATTGCGTGAATTTGCAGGGCAAGAAGAGCAGGATGATAGCTTATTCAGAAAGCTTAAACGTGCTTTCAAAGGGGAATAATGGAAATAAAAAATGGAGTTGGTAAATTGTGAAATGGTCAGAAATTAGTATTCATACAACAGAAGAAGCAGTAGAAGCTGTCTCTCATATTTTGCATGAAGCAGGCGCTAGCGGGATTGTGATTGAAGACCCAGCGGAGTTGACGAAAGAGCGCGAGCAACAATACGGTGAGATTTATGCACTTAACCCAGATGAATATCCAAGTGAGGGTGTTTTGGTAAAAGCATATTTCCCACAAACGGATTCTTTACACGAAACGGTTGCAGGTGTAAAATCATCTATTGATGCACTACCATCTTTCGACATCGAAATTGGTACAGGAAATATTACAATTAATGAAGTCGATGAGGAAGATTGGGCTACTGCTTGGAAGAAGTATTATCATCCAGTTCAAATTTCTGATACATTCACAATTGTGCCGACGTGGGAAGAGTATACACCGTCTTCTCCAGATGAAAAAATTATTGAATTAGATCCAGGTATGGCGTTTGGTACAGGGACACATCCAACAACAACGATGTGTATTCGTGCGTTAGAAAAAACGGTTCAGCCAGGTGATACTGTGATTGATGTGGGGACAGGTTCAGGGGTACTTAGTATTGCTGCGGCAAAATTAGGTGCGGCTTCTGTTCAAGCGTATGATTTAGACCCAGTTGCAGTTGAAAGTGCAGAAATGAATGTGCGCTTAAATAAAACAGATGACATTGTCAATGTTGGACAGAATAGTCTATTAGAAGGTATTGAAGGTCCAGTTGATTTAATCGTAGCAAATTTACTAGCGGAAATTATTCTTCTATTCCCTGAAGATGCAGCGAGAGTTGTGAAGCCAGGTGGATTATTTATTACATCTGGTATTATTGGGGCGAAAGAAAAAGTAATTTCTGAAGCGTTAGAAAAAGCTGGATTTACAATTGAAGAAGTGCTTCGAATGGAAGATTGGGTAGCAATTATTGCACGAAATGCGTAATATAGATTTTAGTCTATAAAGAACAGGGGAGTCTCTCACCGTATAAGGTGAGGGACTTGCCGTTTGTTATATGAAAATGATAACGTTTCGTTCTTTTCGTAAGTGTTGACTTACGAAAGGAACGAAACTCTACTAAGGTGATTATATGCAACGTTATTTTGTAGAAGAGAAATATGTAAATGAGACAAGTATTCGTATAATGGGTGATGATGTTCATCACATCGCAAGAGTGATGCGTATGTCAGCTGGTGACCACATTTATTGCTGTGTAAATGGTAAAACAGCAGAGTGTTCAATTGCTGAAATTACCAGTGAATTTGTGGATACCACTATTGTAGAATGGGTAGAGGCGTCAAGCGAACTTCCTGTGTTCGTGACGATTGCAAGTGGACTGCCGAAAGGAGACAAGCTAGAGTTAATTTTTCAAAAAGGAACTGAGCTTGGGGCAGCTGCATTTTTACCATTTCAAGCATCTCGATCTATTGTAAAGTGGGATGCGAAAAAAGCAGATAAAAAAGTTGAGCGTTTGAAAAAAATTGTAAAAGAAGCTGCGGAACAATCGCATAGAAGTGAAATTCCAGAAGTACACGTTCCCTCATCATTTAAACAACTGCTGTCGATGAGTAGCGAGTATGATGTTTGTCTTGTTGCGTATGAAGAAGAAGCGAAACAAGGTGAGAAATCTAATTTTGCGAAAGCTTTATCGACGATTAAACCAGGCCAAAAGCTGCTGATTGTATTTGGGCCGGAAGGCGGTTTAGCGGAGGAAGAGATAACCGCACTTCGTGAACATAAATTTGTACCATGTAGTTTAGGACCAAGAATTTTAAGAACAGAAACGGCTCCGCTTTATGCGTTAAGTGCCGCTTCTTATCATTTTGAATTGATGGGGTGATAATCAATGGCAACTGTTGCGTTCCACACGTTAGGTTGTAAAGTAAACCACTATGAAACAGAAGCGATTTGGCAATTGTTTAAACAAGGTGGTTATGAAAGAACTGAATATGAAAAAAAATCTGATGTATATGTTATTAACACATGTACAGTAACAAATACTGGAGATAAAAAAAGCCGTCAAGTAATTAGACGTGCTGTACGTCAAAATCCAGATGCGGTAATTTGTGTAACTGGATGTTATGCACAAACATCTCCAGCAGAAATTATGGCAATTCCAGGTGTAGATATTGTTGTTGGTACGCAAGATCGTGAGAAGATGTTAGGATACATCGAAGAATTCCGTCAAGAGCGTCAACCAATTAATGCTGTCCGCAATATTATGAAAACACGTGTATATGAAGAGCTCGATGTACCATATTTCACGGACCGTACACGTGCATCTTTAAAAATACAAGAAGGTTGCAATAACTTCTGTACATTTTGCATCATTCCTTGGGCGCGTGGTTTAATGCGTTCTCGTGATGGAAAAGAAGTTATTAAACAAGCGCAGCAATTAGTAGATGCGGGCTATAAAGAAATCGTATTAACAGGTATTCATACAGGTGGGTACGGTGAAGATATAAAAGAGTATAACTTAGCAGGATTACTGCGTGATATGGAAGCGGAAGTAAGCGGATTGAAACGTCTTCGTATTTCTTCTATTGAGGCGAGTCAAATTTCTGATGAAGTAATTGAAGTGTTAGATAAATCAGAAGTAGTTGTACGTCACTTGCATATTCCATTACAGTCAGGATCTAATACTGTATTGAAACGTATGCGCCGTAAGTATACGATGGAATTTTTCCAAGAGCGTTTAGATCGTTTGAAAGAAGCGTTACCAGGGCTTGCGATTACATCAGACGTAATTGTTGGATTCCCAGGTGAAACAGAAGAAGAATTCATGGAAACGTACAATTTCATTAAAGAGAATCGTTTCTCTGAATTACACGTTTTCCCTTATTCGAAACGTACAGGTACTCCAGCAGCACGTATGGAAGATCAAGTTCCTGAAGACGTGAAGAACGATCGTGTTCACCGTCTAATTGAGCTATCTAATCAATTAGCGAAAGAGTATGCTTCTGGATTTGAAGGTGAAGTACTTGAAATCATTCCGGAAGAGACATTTAAAGATGGTGACCGTGAAAGTTTATATGTAGGTTATACAGATAACTACTTAAAAATTGTGTTTGAAGGATCTGAAGAATTGATTGGTAAGCTAGTAAAAGTAAAAATTACAAAAGCTGGTTATCCATATAACGAAGCGCAGTTTGTTCGTGTTCTTGAAGATGATGTAAGAAAAGAATCAGCAAGCGCATAATAAAGTGAAACTTTAATCAGTGGGGGTGTTCATCCCTCACTGATTATTAGCCCTCACCAATCGGGCGTTTACGGGCAGCCCGACTCCCACCTAACTTCTTTGCTCCAGCCGAATTTTGAGGTGGGAGTTTTACTGCCCACAAATAGCGGGATAAAAAGCATGCAAACGACAAGGGTTTGCGTGCTTTTTTCGTTCATGGAGAAGTTAAGTATTGAAAGAAGATGCAGTGGGTTGTTCGGTAAATGAGTGGTTTTTGAGCGTATCCTTGTATAAAAAAGATCCAATGATAAAAAAATATTTATTTTTAGGGGAAGAGATAACGGCTATCAACATAGTTTTTGGAAAAGGAAGAGCATCAATTCTTCTTTTATTCTGCCAAATAGTTGACCTGAAGTGATAAAATGTATTATAATCGTAAAAGACATGCTGAAGAAGTGTTTCTTTTTGCATGCTGAAGTTAGTATGTAAGTGTGATGTTTCGGAGGGAGGGAAAGAGAATGTCAAAAACAGTCGTTCGTAAAAACGAGTCTTTGGAGGATGCACTTCGCCGTTTTAAAAGATCGGTTTCTAAAACTGGTACACTTGCTGAAGCAAGAAAGCGCGAGTTTTATGAAAAACCAAGTGTAAAACGTAAGAAGAAATCTGAAGCGGCAAGAAAGCGTAAGTTCTAAGAGAGGGTGTAAGTTATGAGTCTTCTCGGTCGTTTAAACGATGATATGAAACAAGCGATGAAGAATAAACAAAAAGAAAAATTAACCGTTATTCGTATGGTTAAGGCTGCTTTACAAAATGAAGGTATTAAACTGCAACATACTCTTACTGAAGAAGAGGAATTAACAGTTTTAGCTCGTGAAGTAAAACAGTATAAGGACTCCCTCCTTGAATTTAAAAAAGCTGGTCGTGAAGACCTTGTTGATAAACTGCAAAGTGAAATTCAGATTTTAAGCGCATATTTGCCGGAGCAATTAACAGAAGAAGAACTAGCGGATATAATTAAGCAAGTTATTTCTGAAGTTGGTGCTACATCTAAAGCAGATATGGGTAAAGTGATGACTGCTGTTATGCCGAAAGTAAAAGGTAAAACAGACGGATCACTTGTGAATAAGTTGGTTATCCAGCTATTAGCATAAAAAAGCGTCTCATTTCGTATGAGACGTTTTTTTATGCTTTTTTCAGTTTGGACGTGATATTACAAGCTCTTTTTTCATACATATGGGATGAGAGGGGGTCTTTTGAGATGAAGAAATTAGAACAAATGAAGAATTGGTTAACGAAGCAAATAGACCTGCCAGTGGATGTGTTAATGGATCTACCTCGGATCACGCTTGTTGGGCAAGTACATATCTATATAGAAAATCATCGAGGATTATTAGTGTTTTCAGATAAAGAGGTAAGATTGCTATTGAAACATGGTCAATTATTAATTAAAGGTCAATCCTTTGTTATTAAAACAATCCTTCCAGAAGAACTGTTGCTTGAAGGGATTATTGAACAAGTGACGTTTTTAGAAAATGAAAAGAAAGAGGAGTGAGGAGAAACTTCCGTTTGTGAAGTTTTTCTTCTTTACCTTGTATTAACAGGTGATAACGTTCTGGCCTCAATATTCGGTTCGTACAAAGAGGATAGGTGGGAATTGAGTTCCACGTAAAAAAATTGGCTCGTGAAGGTTAATAATTAGTGAGAATCAAGGAATCTGCTAATTTAGTACGAGCTAGTTTGATAATCGAATTGAAAAGTAGTGTATCTACTTTTAGAAAGGTAGTGGAGATAGTCGATGAAAAATAAATGGTTTATAAAATGGCTTGGGTATGTAAAGGTGCGAATTGAAGGTAGAGGAGCGGAACGCTTTGTTAACGAGTGTGTGCGGAGGAAATTACTAGTTTGGGATGTAAAGAAGATAGCTGATGAAACGTTAGTTTTTTGTATGTTATTACGAGATGTGAAAAAGATAAAACCAATTTATAGAAAAAATGAATGTAAATTATATTTTATTGGACGTTACGGTTTTCCGTTTTGGAATAAGCGTTTAATTAAAAATAGTGGATTTTTAATTGGGTTTTTAATATTTTTTTTCGGAATGATCGCATTGTCAAATATGGTGTGGAAAATTGAAATTACAGGAGCAAAACCTGAAACGGAATATATATTGATGAAAGAATTGGACAAAATGGGTATAAAAAAGGGGAAATTACAGTTCCAAATGCCGAGTGTAGAAGATGTTCAACGTCATTTGACAGACAATATTAATGCGATTACTTGGGCGGGATTAGAAATAAGAGGGACAACATATCATTTTAAGATTGTTGAAAAAAATGAACCGAAAAAAGAAAGTGAACAACAGCCACAAAACTTAGTAGCAAAAAAAGAAGGGATTATTACAAAAACATTTGTGGAAGTTGGGAAGCCTGTTGTCATGAAAAATGACCATGTAGAAAAGGGGCAACTTCTCGTCTCGGGGATGTATGGTAATGAGGAGAATCCGACAATTGTTTCGGCTAAAGGGATTGTATATGGAGAAACGTGGTATAAATCTGAGGTGGATGTTCCGTTAAAGACGCAATTTCAAGTGTATACTGGTAATTCGTATAATGAATATTTTCTTAAATTTGGGAGTGCTAAAATAAAAATATGGGGATTTCAACAGGATAAGTATAAACGCTCTCGTACTGAAAGTGTAAAACATGATGTGAAATTATTTGGATTCACATTACCAGTTGCATATGAAAAAGATATTGTACGAGAAGAGGAAGAAGCGAACCGAGAATATACCGAAAAACAAGCGATGAAAGTAGCGAAAGAGATGGCAGAAAAAGAACTGAAGAAAAAATTGGATGAACATGCTATGATTGTAAGTGATAACATTTTGAGTAAAGAGGTTGAGGCGGATCACCTAAAGGTCACATTACATTATACAGTGATTGAAAATATTGCAGAGCCACAACCAATATCTGAATTCGATATTCAAGGAGACTGAGTAATGGCAGAACAATTAGTAGAAATGAACCAACAATTGGAAAACCCTAACGAAGCAATCGCTCTTTTTGGGGTAAATGATGCTCATTTAAAAGTAATTGAACGAGAACTTAGTGTATCGATTGTGACTAGAGGAGAATCTGTTCGTGTATCTGGGGCAGATGAAACTGTGGTGCTCGTAGAAAAAATCTTACAACAGTTACTTGTTGTTATCCGTAAAGGTGTATCAATTTCGGAAAGAGATGTTGCGTATGCGATTCAGCTTGGGCAACAAGGGAAAATTGCTCAATTCGAAGAGTTATATGAAGAGGAAATTTTTAAAACGGCAAAAGGTAAATCCATTCGTGTGAAAACGATGGGGCAAAGACGATATATTCATGCAATGAAAAAGAATGATATTGTATTTGGGATAGGGCCTGCTGGGACAGGAAAAACATACTTAGCCGTAGTAATGGCTGTGAGAGCTTTAAAGCAAGGGTATGTAAAGAAAATTATTTTAACAAGACCTGCTGTAGAAGCTGGAGAGAGCTTAGGGTTTTTACCAGGTGATTTGAAAGAAAAAGTAGATCCGTATTTACGTCCGCTATATGATGCGTTACATGATATTCTTGGACAAGAATATACACAACGTATGATGGAACGTGGTGTAATTGAAATTGCACCTCTTGCTTATATGAGAGGGCGTACTCTTGATGATTCATTTGTTATATTAGATGAGGCGCAAAATACAACTGGTGTTCAAATAAAAATGTTTTTAACACGATTAGGTTTTAGTTCTAAAATGGTTATTACGGGGGATCCCTCACAGGTAGACTTGCCAAAAGGGGTAAAGTCAGGTCTTTCTATTGCTGCTAATATTTTATCTGGTGTATCAGGTCTTTCGTTCATTACATTGGAACAAACGGACGTTGTGAGACACCCGTTAGTGCAACGTATTATTGAGGCATATGATAAAATGGAATGATCCTATTTGTCAGGATCATTTCTTTTTGTATGATAAGGTTGGCGAATGACATATTTTTTACTATCATTAAAGACGAGGGAAACAAGCTATAGGTGATGGTCTATAAAAATATGGTCCTAAAAAGCATCGTTGGCTGGAAGAAATGAAAGCTATAAATAGTTTCACTTTATTTCTGGAGAGGAGAAGGTATTGAAATCATGTCAAGATCTCAAGAAATTTCTAAGTGGTTTCGTAATTTACAACATTCGAAAAAACTAAGTTGGATTTCTTACGTTTTATTAGGAGCGGTACTGTTTTTTGCACTTATGAATAATGTGAAACCAGAGCAATTAGATGTTAAAGAGCTCGATATTGCTAAAAAAACAATTCACTCTCCTGTTAAAATTGAAGATAAATCCGCAACAGCGAAAAAGAAAAAAGAAGCCGCTCAAAAGGTTGAGGATAAATATACATATAAAAGCGAATATAAGCAAAATAAAGTGGATATTGTAAATTCCGTCTTTGATGCGGTAAGTGAAGTAGAGGCAGAGGCTAAATCGACTGGCCCAGACGAGTATAAAAAAATTTCTGATGTGGATAAATTGGACAAGTTAAAGAAGAAATTACCAACAGATTTAGCGAAAAGCTTAACAGATTCGATATTGCTGAAATTTATTAATGCTGATTCAAGTCAATTGTCATTGGCGAAGGATGCAGCTGTAACAGCGGTTAATAAAATTATGAGTGAACACATTAAGATGGATCAAGAAGAAGTTGCAAGAGAACGATTTGTTACTGAAATGAGTAGCGTAAGTATAAGCAGTGATTTAAAAGTTGCGGTGAATGCACTAGGGAAGTATGCGGTTACAGCGAACTATTTTTATGATTCAGCTGCGACAAAAGATAGTCAAAAAATAGCGGAAGATTCAGTTGCATCAGTTTTTATTCTTCAAGGGCAAGTTCTTGTGAAAGAAGGCGATACGATTTCACGAGAAGCATATGAGCAGTTGAAGTTAGCCGGATTGTTAGAGAAGGGCAATACCTTCCAACCTTATGTTGGTCTGGCTGTACTTATTTGTGTGTTATTGTACTTTATGCATAAGCAATTTGAAGTGTTTTTACAGCGGAAAAGAGAAGATAGGCCGTATGTTTTAGCGTACATCACAATTTTGTCTATTACGATTGTTCTAATGAAAATCATTAGTTTGTTTCAAAAGCTTGAATATGCAGGAATCGCGTATGTTGTTCCAGTTGCGATGGGAACAATACTTGTAAAATTAATGATTGGTGATCGATTTGTATTTTTAACGAGTATGATCTTTTCTGTGTGCGGAAGTATTATGTTTAATGAAGGTGTAACGAGTACACTAAATTATAGTGTGGGGATTTATGTTTTATTAAGTTCATTATCAGTTAGTATTTTCTTGAGAGAAAAAAATCGTCGTACGATGATTTTACAAGCTGGTATACTCGTTTCTGTATTAAATGTAGTCGTATTAGCGGCGTTGTTATTATTGCGAAATGGGAACTTTTCGCCTCTTGAAATTGGGATACAATTATTAATGGCTGCAGTTTCAGGGATTATCTCTTCTGTTCTAGCTATGGGAATTTTACCGTATTTAGAAAGTGGCCTTGGGATTGTATCGAGTATGAAGTTGATGGAACTTTCAAGTCCGAATCACCCGCTCTTGCGCAAAATTTTATTAGAAGCACCAGGTACATATCACCATAGTGTAATGGTAGCCAATCTTTCAGAAGCTGCATGTGAAGCGGTTGGAGCAAACGGAGTATTAGCGCGTGTAGGGGCGTATTATCATGATGTAGGGAAAACAGTACAACCGCAGTTTTTTATTGAAAACCAGATGGGGATTGAAAACCCGCATGATAGATTAGACCCTGTAACGAGTAAAGATATTATAATTGCTCATGTAACCGATGGGGTGAGAATGTTAGAAGAACACCATATACCTCAAGAAATTATCGATATCGCTGGACAGCATCATGGTACAACGTTACTTAAATATTTTTACTATAAGGCGATTAAAGAAGATAAAGAGAAATATACTGAGGAAATGTTCCGCTATCCAGGGTCAAAAGCAACTTCTAAAGAGTCGGCAATCGTTGGTATTGCTGATAGTGTAGAAGCGGCGGTACGTTCAATGAATCATCCAACGCCAGATCAAATCAATAATTTAGTGCAAAGTATCATTAGAGATCGTTTGCAAGATGGTCAATTTAGTGAATGTGATTTGACATTTAAGGAACTACAAATCGTTGGAAAAACGTTATGTGAAACGTTAAATGGTATTTTCCATTCCCGTATTACATATCCGGAACCGCCGGAAGAAAAGGAGAAAGAATGAGTTTATTAATTGATTTTATTGATGAAACAGAAGAAGTGAAAGACGAGTATATAAGCTTGATTCGAGGGTTGGTAGAGAAAGCAGCCCAAATGGAAAAGATAGAAGAAGGAGCAGAATTATCGGTTACGTTTGTAGATAATGAACGTATTCGTGAAATAAACCGTGATTACCGAGATAAGGATCAGCCTACGGACGTTATTTCTTTCGCTATGGAAGAAATGGGAGAAGGCGAAATGGAAATTGTCGGTGCGGAAATGCCGCGTATGTTAGGAGATCTTATTATTTCTATTCCAAGAGCAAAAGAACAAGCTGAAGAATATGGACATTCTTTTGATCGAGAACTTGGGTTTTTAGCACTACATGGCTTTTTGCATTTGCTTGGTTATGATCATATGACAGAAGAAGATGAAAAAGAAATGTTTGGAAGACAAAAAGAAATTTTAGAGGCCTTTGGATTAGGGCGATGAAAAAAGGAAAACTTTTAGACAGTTTTGGATATGCTATAGCTGGTATATACTTTTGTCTTCGTTATGAACGAAATATGAAAATTCATTCTTTAGCCGCAGTCATTGTTATGTGCTGCGGCTTTTATTTCCATATTACAACAACGGAATGGATTGTATTACTTATTGTGATAGGGATTGTAATGAGTTTAGAGATGGTGAATACGGCTATTGAAAAAACAGTAGACTTAGCAACCGCTGATATTCATCCGTTTGCGAAAATTGCAAAGGATGTTGCGGCGGGGGCAGTTTTATTGTTTGCAATTATAGCTGCTGTAATTGGTGCTATTATCTTTTTACCGTATATGGTATAGTTGCATTCCGAAGCTTTTATTAAGCTTTTGGAGCGCCGTGAAGGCCTTTAATGGAAGAGTGTATCTATTCACATCTGTGAACGGAAAGGATGCGGGAATATGAATAGCAAACAATTAATTCAAGAAGCAACCGAAGCGCGTAAACGAGCGTACGTACCATATTCTAAATTTCAAGTAGGTGCAGCTTTACTAACTCAGGATGGAAAAATATATCGTGGATGTAATGTTGAAAATGCATCATATGGTTTATGTAACTGTGCAGAAAGAACAGCGTTATTTAAGGCGATTTCTGAAGGGGATAACGAGTTTGTAGCTATTGCAGTCGTAGCAGATACAAAGCGTCCAGTACCTCCTTGTGGAGCATGTCGACAAGTTATGGTAGAATTATGTAAACAGGATACGAAAGTATACCTATCAAACTTACATGGTGATGTTCAAGAGACAACAGTCGGAGAATTGTTACCAGGAGCATTTTTAGCGGAGGATTTACATGAATAGAAAAGGTTATAAATCAGGTTTTGTCTCTATTATTGGCAGACCGAATGTTGGGAAATCTACATTTTTAAATCGTATTATCGGCCAAAAAATTGCCATTATGAGCGATAAGCCACAAACAACTCGTAATAAAATTCAAGGTGTATATACAGAAAATGATTCACAAGTAGTTTTCATTGATACACCAGGAATACATAAACCTAAACATAAACTAGGCGATTTCATGGTGAAGATGGCTCAAACGACATTGAAAGAAGTTGATATTGTTCTGTTTATGGTCAATGCAACTGAAGGATTTGGTCGTGGTGAGGAATTTATTATTGAGAAATTACAAGAAACGAAACAACCGGTATTTTTGGTAATTAATAAAATTGACCAAGTTCATCCAGAGCAATTATTAGCGTTAATTGATCAATACCGTAAACTACATGAGTTTGCAGAGATTGTACCAATTTCTGCATTAGACGGTAATAACGTGGAAGCGTTAATTGGAGCGATTAAAAAGTATTTACCAGAAGGACCACAATACTACCCGGATAATCAAGTAACGGATCATCCAGAGCGATTTATTATTGCAGAGCTTATTCGTGAAAAAGTATTACATTTAACACGCGAAGAAGTACCGCATTCTGTAGCGGTTGTTATTGATGCAATTCAAAAGCGTGAGGGCGGAGCGGTTTATATAAACGCAACGATTGTTGTTGAACGTGCATCACAAAAAGGAATTATTATAGGTAAGCAAGGGAAGATGTTAAAAGAAGTCGGTAAGCGAGCTCGCTTTGACATTGAAGCACTTCTTGGTTCTAAAGTATTTTTAGAAGTATGGGTGAAAGTGCAAAAAGATTGGCGTAATAAGATGTCACAGCTTCGTGACCTTGGTTTCCGTGAAGACGAGTATTAATATGAAGTAAAGTTGTGATCAGTGGGTGTTTTGTTCATCCACTGATTATTGGTTTTTATGAACCTTGATAAATTAGGAAAAATTTTTCTCACATGAAAATGAACAAAATGGGTCAATTTAATAACAACAAAAGAAATTGCTTTATAGGCTACGCTTATTGAGAAAGGTGGATTCTTATGCTAGATTTTACCTGGAAGTTTTTCTCCAAAACAGGAAGCATTGAAACGTATTTGCTTTTGAAAGAAATGGAAAAAGACGTAAACGATGAGATGGATCAACATGAAGAGGAGTTAGCGCATCTAGACTCTCCAATTTCTTGACCCGTTTTGTTCAAACCTTGGATGGTGACGAACATGTTTCAAAAAGTTGAGGGCATTGTCATCCGTACAACAGATTACGGAGAAACAAATAAGATTGTTACAATATACTCACGGGAATTTGGTAAGGTAAGTGCAATGGCAAGAGGGGCGAAAAAACCGAAGAGTCGGTTAGCGGCTATTTCGCAACTTATGACACATGGTCATTTTCTTATTCAAATTGGATCTGGACTTGGAACTTTGCAACAAGGCGAGATTATTTCATCTATGAAAGAAATTCGCGAGGATATATTTTTAACTGCTTATGCATCATTTATTATCGAATTAACTGATAAAGCAACAGAAGATAAGAAGCATAATCCGTATTTATTTGAAATGTTATATCAAACGTTGCATTATATGTGTGAGGGTGTTGACCCAGAAGCATTATCATTAATTTATCAAACGAAAATGCTTCCCGTATTAGGGATGCACCCGTACTTTGATACATGTGCTATTTGTCATCAAGAAACAGATTTTGTCGCCTTCTCTGTCAGGGAGGGCGGTTTTCTGTGCTCGCGTCATGCGGAGCAAGATCCGTATCGTATTCCGGTGGGAGAGGCTGTTCATAAATTATTACGTCTCTTTTTTCACTTCGATCTACAC
>NZ_JBALMG010000003.1:0-88249 GCF_036963225.1 Bacillus sp. JJ783
GTAATATGTTATTTTGAAAAAAGCGCAAAAGTTTTGCGCTTTTTTTATGTAATTTATGTATATTTATTCATCTTAATACAAAACAGGGATTGACTAAAGATGGAAAAAATAGGTGTGTTAAAGTGACAATTCATAAGAAAAAGACGTTGTTTAGTAACTTTATTATCAACGAAGTGTAAAGGGAAGTATGTGAAAAAATGTTCGCAAATTAGACAAAACTTATATAAATAAGTATATTGATACTTTCTTATTAATTCTTTATATTAGAAAAAAAGTATGTTTTCAGAGGGAAAATGCGGTGAAGAAAAGGTTTTTAAAAATAGCAACGGCTTTAACAATTATGGGTGGAGTTGTATTAAGTGCAGAAGGTACTAAAGTAAATGCTGAAGTAGTTGTGAAACAACAACAACAAGCAAATTCTGTTGTATTTAAAGATGTACCGAAAGGTCATTGGTCTTCTGAAGCTATTCACACTCTAGCAGGCTGGGGAATCATTAATGGTTATGGAAATGGGAATTTTGGTTTTGGTGATAATGTAACACGTGAGCAAGTAGCGGCTTTAATTTATCGTACGATTGATTTTAGCGAAGTGTTTGAGGAAGGCGATGTACTTGAGAATCCATACAAAGATATTAATGAAAACTCAACAATGTTCATAGAAGAAATTTTAGTATTAACAGAAGTAGGTATCTTAAAAGGTGATGGAACTGGGAACTTTAGACCGAAGGATACGCTAACACGTGCGGAAATGGCACAGGTTCTTACGAATGCTTTTGAATTAGAAGCAAAGGGACCTCATACTTTTAATGATGTTCCAGCAGATTCATGGGCAAAAAATGCAATTAGCGCAATACAAACAAATAGTATTACAAATGGAATAGGAGAAAATAAATTTGGTCCGTCTATGAGTGTAACGCGTGAACAATATGCAACATTCTTATATAGAGCAATTTTAAATGATGAGCAACAATAATTTATAAAAGGAGCTGGTGTTATACAACACCAGCTCTTTTTTTGCTTGAAATAAATATATCTTTGGAAAAAATCTGTTAAATTTTCAAAAAAAACTTCCTTTTCTGAAGATTTGTTATATAATATAAAACATAAAATCAAATCTGTTATAAAACAGTTTAAGAAGGGGATGCTAATATGTCGACGCAAACTTCACGGGTTACACTGGCCGGAGAAATGTTACCAGCGTACAACGAAATATTGACACCTGAGGCGCTTAGTTTTTTAAAGGAACTACATGAAAATTTCAATGAACGCCGCACGGAACTTTTACAACAGCGTGTGGAGAAACAAAAAAGAATTGATGCAGGGGAGTTACCTAAGTTTTTAGAAGAAACAAAGCATATACGTGAAGGTGATTGGACAATTGCCCAGCTTCCGAAAGATTTAGAGGACCGCCGCGTGGAGATTACTGGACCGGTGGATAGAAAGATGGTCATTAACGCTTTAAATTCAGGAGCACATCTTTTTATGGCGGACTTTGAAGATTCGAATGCACCAACTTGGAGAAATGCTGTCGAAGGTCAAATTAACTTACGAGATGCGAATAAGGGAACGATCTCACATAAAAATGAAAACGGAAAAGAATATCGTTTAAATAGTAAAACAGCTGTATTAATTGTGCGTCCGAGAGGGTGGCATTTAGAAGAAAAACATATGCAAGTTGACGGCAAGAACATGTCTGGCAGTTTAGTAGATTTTGGCTTGTACTTTTTCCATAATGCGAAGGTGCTTTTAGCAAAAGGAAGTGGCCCGTATTTTTACTTACCGAAAATGGAAAGTTACTTAGAGGCAAGATTATGGAATGACGTTTTCGTATTTGCTCAAAAATATATCGGCATTCCGAACGGAACGATTAAAGCGACTGTGTTAATAGAAACGATTCAAGCTTCATTTGAAATGGATGAAATTCTGTATGAACTAAGAGATCATTCTGCTGGTTTAAACTGCGGGCGATGGGATTATATATTTAGTTTCTTAAAGAGCTTCCGTAATCATAATGGATTTTTACTTCCCGATAGAGCGCAAGTCACGATGACAACGCCGTTTATGCGCGCGTATTCTTTGAAAGTTATTCAAACGTGTCATCGTCGTAATGCGCCGGCAATCGGAGGAATGGCAGCGCAAATTCCAATTAAAAATGATCCAGAAGCAAATGAGGCGGCTTTCGAGAAAGTGCGTGCTGATAAGGAGCGCGAAGCTTTAGACGGTCATGACGGGACGTGGGTTGCCCACCCGGGACTTGTACCGGTTGCAATGGAAGTATTTAATCACATAATGAAAACGCCAAATCAAATTTTTAGAAAGCGTGAAGAAATACGTGTAACAGAAAAGGATTTATTAGAAGTACCGATGGGAACGATTACAGAAGGTGGTCTTCGCACAAATATTAATGTCGGTATTCAATATATTGCATCTTGGTTAAGCGGGAGAGGAGCAGCTCCAATTTATAACTTAATGGAAGATGCGGCAACAGCGGAAATATCAAGAGCACAAGTATGGCAGTGGATTCGTCATGAGGGCGGGAAGCTAAGTGATGGCCGTAATATCACTTTTAAATTGATGGAAGAATTGAAAGAAGAAGAACTAGCAAAAATAGAAAGTGAGATTGGTAAGGAAGCGTTTAAGAAAGGGAGATTTGAAGAAGCTACAAAACTGTTTACAAACCTTGTTCGTAATAACGAGTTCATGCCGTTTTTAACATTACCTGGTTATGAAATTTTATAAGAAACAAGAAAAGGGGATGGAACATATGAAAAACGAAAGAATTGATAAATTGCAGGAAAGCTGGGAATTAGATACGCGCTGGAAAGGAATCACACGTCCATATACAGCTGAAGATGTAATTCGTCTGCGTGGATCGATTGATATTGAACATACGTTAGCGCGCTGCGGTGCAGAGAAGCTTTGGAAATCACTTCATACCGAAGATTATATTAATGCACTTGGGGCATTAACAGGAAACCAAGCGATGCAACAAGTGAAGGCTGGATTAAAAGCAATTTATTTAAGCGGTTGGCAAGTAGCGGCAGATGCGAATCTTTCTGGACATATGTATCCTGATCAAAGCTTATACCCAGCGAACAGTGTGCCGGCTGTTGTAAAACGAATTAACCAAACACTTCAACGTGCTGATCAAATTCAGCATATGGAAGGAAGCGGTGATACAGATTATTTCGTACCGATTGTGGCAGATGCTGAAGCTGGTTTTGGTGGACAGTTAAACGTATTTGAACTAATGAAAGGGATGATTGAAGCGGGTGCATCTGGCGTGCACTTTGAAGACCAATTATCTTCAGAGAAAAAATGCGGGCATTTAGGCGGAAAAGTATTATTACCGACGCAAACAGCGGTGCGTAATTTAATTTCGGCACGTCTTGCTGCTGATGTAATGGGTGTACCAACAATTATCGTCGCAAGAACAGATGCAGATGCTGCAGATTTAATTACGAGTGATATCGATCCAGTTGATCAAGAGTTTATTACAGGTGAAAGAACGCCAGAAGGGTTTTATCGTACGAAAGCAGGTCTTGATCAAGCAATTGCACGTGGTTTAGCGTATGCGCCGTATGCAGATCTCGTTTGGTGTGAAACGTCGGAGCCAAATTTAGAAGATGCAAAACGCTTTGCGGACGCAATTCATAAGAAATATCCAGGTAAGCTACTTGCTTACAACTGTTCTCCTTCATTTAACTGGAAACAAAAACTAGATGAAAAAACGATTGCAAGCTTCCAAAAAGAAATTGCATCGTACGGTTATAAATTCCAGTTCGTAACGCTTGCTGGATTCCATTCATTAAATTACGGCATGTTTGAATTAGCGCGTGGTTATAAAGAACGCGGCATGGCAGCGTACTCTGAATTACAACAAGCAGAGTTCGCAGCAGAAAAAGATGGTTACTCTGCAACGCGCCATCAACGCGAAGTAGGAACAGGATACTTTGATGAAGTAGCACAAGTAATTACGGGCGGTACTTCATCAACGACTGCTTTAAAAGGATCTACGGAAGAAGAACAGTTTACGAAATAAAGATAGAAGTAGGTGCCTGTTATAGGCATCTACTTCTATTTAAAATATCCAATCTAATATAGTGAATATACCAACGATAGCAGTAAAAAGAAGGAATGCGAATAATGCTAGACAGCCCCATGTAAATAGTTTGTCTTTCCATGTTTCTTCATAATCATCAATTAGTTCTTCTACCACTTTTTTCTGCAATGGCTGTAAAGGATGTTCTGTGTATAGTCCTGTAATAATGTTATGATCTCCTTTGAATTTTAAAGCACGTACAATATGATAAGAGTCGTTTCCCATCGAGTGTTCAAATTGTAGACATGCCGCGTGCATAACATCTGTTTTCTCTTTTTCAAGATACCAATACCGTCCAGCCATTTCTGGGTATTGTAATGTAAAGTAAATATCACCGAGCTTTTTTCTAAGTGCTAATTCATTCGGATAAGTAGCGATTAATCCGTGTAATCTATCTCTTGCTTTTCCAAGATTGTTATTTTCAATATCTTTTTCAATTCTCTTTAATGTTTTTTTAGGGATTATTTCTGTCATATACTCCTCCTTATTAGAATGGGTGTGGTTATATTTTATAAGAAATACTAAAATTTAGAAATTTTATTTTCAAAAAGGATTGTACATTCTATTTTAAGTATGCTATGATAATACCAGTTGAATAATTAAATTAAGCAATCCATATATTATCAAGTGCCGAAAACAAACGGGAAAAAGTATGTGAGAACTAGTTTATGTTTCGAATTTGATAATGTGTGGATTCTTTTTTTATACATGAAGACTAAATAAAATGTATTTTCGTAGGAGGAAATAATTATGACAGTTACAGGACAAGTAAAATGGTTTAACAACGAAAAAGGCTTCGGTTTCATCGAAGTTCCAGGCGAAAACGATGTATTCGTACATTTCTCTGCAATCGAAACTGAAGGTTTCAAATCTTTAGAAGAAGGCCAAAAAGTTAGCTTCGAAATCGAAGAAGGCAACCGTGGACCTCAAGCTAAAAACGTAATCAAACTATAATTTTATAGTTTATTATAGAAAAAAGGATGGCTTATGCCATCCTTTTTTTTGTTGAATATGAAGAATAATGAACTGGATAATCAGTATGTAAAAAGGCTTTCCGTAAAGGAAGGCCTTTTAGTGTTCTTTCACAGCTTTTTTCTTTTCACGTTTCTTACATTCAGGACATTTAGATTTACGAAAAGGCTTCGCGAAGAACAGTAAAATAAAAAATAAACCGAATATAATACTCGCTGAATTTTTTACGATAACAATGCTACTATTTTTCATTTGAATTGTTGGATGATCTTGCTTTTCTTCCATGAGAGACCTCCGTATATTTGATTTATATTTTAATTATAGCAAAATTAATTGCTGTAATTATATGAAAAGCAGAATGTGTTAAACATAGTACAAATGATATAAATTCTTTTTTCGTATATAGAATCCTCTTTTTATACAGGTTATTTATTTATTATTCATATATAATTATTAATAGATTTATATTATATTTGATTTATTATAAGTATTTGTAAAGAATCGTAGAATGTAAACCATTTCCTTTTCGTAGGTGCTACTATAAAAGGGAAATTAAACAGTAATCGAAAATTTAAAAAAGAGAGGTGAAAAATCTGTTACTAACAAAAGTGCGAATATAGATAAAAATATTCTTAGCGTGCAAAACTACATACTCTAAGGATATACATTTGTCTATATTTTTAGTAGCAGACAGTAGACTATGGAAAGTAAAGTAGAACGTTATGTCGAAAACTATGTTGTAAGCAAAAACACAATGGCCTTACTTCCGGTTGTTCTAGGGGAAAAGAAAGTTGTTACGCGAATTGTTGAAATGGAAGATTCTTTTTTCGTATTTCAAAAGCCTCTCGATATTATAGAGAGAAGTTGCCGGAAACATGGTTCTAGTTTCTTTGGAAGAAAAGAAGGAACGAAGGAGTTAACTCGTATTACACATAAAGCTCCTATCGCAATTAGCCCGACAGATCAACTTTATTTTTTCCCTACGTATTCTTATTCTCGAAAAGAGTGTGCGTGGTTGTCTCATTTTCATATTGAAGGTAATAAAGAATTAAAAGATGGAAATCTTATTATTAGATTTATAAATGGTTTCGCTGTGAAACTAGAAATGTCAAAAAGTAGCTTTGAAAATCAGCAAAATCGTACAGCGAAATTGCGGACAGAATATGAAGACCGTAAGAAAAAACAAGGGAATCCTTGCTTTAAAGAGATTGATAAACATGAAGAATCTAAATTAACACCAGCATATGAGAAAGTGTATTTTGTGAAGGAAGGCGAAGTGTGAGAGGATGGGGAGACCCCCATCCTTTTTATTTGTCCGTTTTTGTCGGAAAGTCGATAAATTCGAAAAATCGCTGATAAAAATTGAGTTGTGGTCGATGTATTCAGAAAATCATCGATATAATTTCATTTACCGAAAAAATCATCAAAAAATATCGTTCCTCAAACAACCAAACGTATAACAAAACCTGTCGAATATTGAAAGATTATAATAGCATAATAATGAAGGAATTCTAACGAAAGATATGGAAACTTTAATAAATGCATCTCCATATGTCGTATCTACCATTTCCTCTTTCATTTAAGCAATGATAAAGTAGAGGTAGTAATTAGAGTAAAGGGGTAAAGTGTAGAATGGATTTTCAAACGATCAAAGAGTATTTTTCACCAGAAAATATGGATCATATTGTTGAAAGTTATAAGGCGTTTGGACCGCTTCTCGGTATTGGTTTACCGATGATAGAGGCGCTCATTCCAGCATTACCACTCATTGTGTTTGTGTTGGCAAATGCTGTTGCATTTGGCTTTTGGTATGGATTTCTTTATTCGTGGCTTGGGTCAGTAATTGGTGCAATGCTTGTATTTTTCATTATTCGCAGCTTTGGACGAAGTCGTTTCTTTTCTTTTGTAAATAAGCATGAGAGAGTGCGAAAAGCGATGGGATGGATTGAAAGAAAAGGGTTCGCGCCAATCTTTGTTATATTTTGTTTTCCGTTTACACCATCTGCGCTTATAAACGTTGTAGCTGGTTTGTCTCGCATTAGCGTAAAACAGTTTGGACTAGCATTAGCATTCGGAAAACTTGTTATGATTTTTATTTTAACGTATATCGGTCATGATTTAGTGTCATTTATTCATAATCCGGTGAAATCGGTTATTGTGGGTATTGTTATTTTTATTTTATGGTATGTCGGTAAAAAAATTGAAGTAAAGTTAGAACTACATTAGGAAAAGTCTTCTTTGTAAAGGAAGCTTCATTATTAAAGGGCGAGGGGAGAAGCGAATGAAGAAAACTTTGAAAAAAGAAGGGCTAGAGTGGATAAGAACAATTTTAATTGGTGTACTATTAGCTGTATTTTTTCGAACGTTTTTCTTTTCAACGTACGTTGTAGAGGGGAAGTCAATGATGCCGACATTGCAAGATGGAAATATGCTCGTTGTGAATAAGGTGAGTTATCAAGTAGGGGACTTGAATCGATTTGATGTCGTCGTTTTTCATGCGAATAAAAAAGAGGACTATGTAAAGCGAATTATCGGCTTACCTGGGGATCATATCGAATATAAGCATGATAAACTATATATAAACGGAAAATTCGTGGAGGAACCTTATTTAGAGGCGTATAAGAAAGAGATAAATGGACGGCAATTAACAGGTGATTTTAAATTAGAAGAATTAACGAGAGAAAAGTTTGTACCACCTGGTTCTATTTTTGTAGTTGGTGACAACCGCCTTGGTAGCTGGGATAGTAGGCACTTCGGTTTTGTAAAAGCTGATACAGTTGTCGGTAAAGTTGATTTACGATATTGGCCGATTCGAGAGGTACAAACGAATTTTTCAAAAGGCTGATATAATAAAATGAAGTATAAGGAAAAGACAAACGAGTATGTTTGTCTTTTTTATTGTCCTATAATACAATTATGATAGCAAACTAACGTTCGTTATGTAAGTGAAAGGTGGGGTTACATGTCACTTCGATTTGTGATTGGTAGAGCTGGAAGTGGAAAAAGTACACTTTGTTTACACGAAGTGCAAGAAGAGTTGAAACAACGCCCAAGAGGGAAAACAATATTATATCTTGTGCCAGAACAGATGACATTCCAAACACAGCAGGCGTTAATTGGGAGCGAAGATGTAAGAGGTTCTATTCGGGCGCAAGTTTTTAGTTTTTCGCGATTAGCGTGGAAGGTGCTGCAAGAAGTTGGGGGAGCGAGTCGTCTTCATATTGATGAAGCTGGTGTCCATATGTTGCTTCGTAAAATTGTAGAATCTCGTAAAGATGGACTATCTGTGTTTCAAAAAGCAGCGGAGCAAAATGGCTTCTTTGAACATCTTGGTAGTATGATTGCGGAGTTTAAACGTTACAATGTGACGCCGTCTAACGTATATGAAATGTGGCAACAATTAGATACGCATAGCAGTAGTGCAGAGCAAAAGCTACTAGCGAATAAAGTGTATGATTTACAGTTATTATATGATGATTTTGAACGTGCTTTAATCGGAAAGTATTTAGATTCAGAAGACTACTTACAATTATTAATTGAGAAGCTTTCAGACTCTGAGTATGTAAAAGGCGCGGAAATTTATATAGATGGATTCCATTCATTTTCTCCTCAAGAGCTAGAAATTGTTAGAGGGCTAATGAGATTAGGAACTAGAGTAACAATAACATTAACGATAGATGAAAAAACGTTAGCGCAGCCAGTGAATGAACTAGATTTGTTTTATGAAACGACGTTAACGTATGAAAGAATAAAACAAGTAGCGCGGGAAGAGAAAATAGAAGTTGAAAAAACAATTCCACTTATGGAACAGCCGCGTTTTCATTCGCAAGCATTAGCGCATTTAGAAATGCATTACGAAGCGCGTCCAAATGAAAAGTTTCACGGTGAAGCGAGTGTGACAATTAGTACAGCAGCTAATTTACGAGCTGAAGTAGAAGGTGTTGCTCGTGAAATTCGAAGACTTGTGGCGGCTGAAGACTATCGTTACCGAGATATAGCAGTACTTCTTCGTAACGGAGAAAGTTATTATGATGTAATGCGAACGTTATTTACGGATTATAATATCCCGCATTTCATCGATGAAAAACGCCCAATGTCACATCATCCGCTAGTAGAATGTATTCGTTCGGCTTTAGAGATTATTAGCGGAAATTGGCGTTATGATGCAGTGTTCCGCTGTGTGAAAACAGAACTTTTATATCCACTAGACGTAAGAAAAGAAGCGATGCGCGAAGAGATGGATGAGTTCGAAAACTACTGTTTAGCGTACGGTGTACAAGGGAAGAGATGGACTTCTGAAGATCCGTGGATGTATCGTCGTTATCGTTCTCTTGATGATGCGAGCGAAATGATAACAGACAGTGAGCGTGAAATGGAAGAGAAAATAAATCGACTTCGCGACGTTGTAAGAACGCCAGTTATTCGTATGCAAAAAAGACTGAAGCGTGCTGGAACAGTTATGCAAATGTGCGAAGCGGTATATTTATTTTTAGAGGAGCTTGACGTTCCGAAAAAACTAGAAGCATTACGTATTCGTGCAGAAGAAAGCGGAGATTTCTTATTTGCGACAGACCATGAGCAAGTATGGGAAGAAGTGATGAGTCTTCTTGATACGTTCGTTGAGATGCTTGGCGAAGAGAAGATGTCCCTGTCTATGTTTACTGATGTAATGACGACAGGTCTTGAGGCACTTCAATTTGCGAACATTCCGCCGTCACTAGATCAAGTGTTAGTTGCTAATATTGATCATTCTAGATTATCAGATATTAAAGCGACGTTCATTATTGGTGTAAATGAAGGCGTGATTCCAGCAGCACCTATGGATGAAGGTATGCTTTCTGATGAGGAAAGAAATGTTCTCACCGCTGCAGGTATCGAATTAGCACCAACGACGAGACAAGCTTTATTAGAAGAACAGTTCGTTATGTATCAAATGGTGACGAGGGCATCTGAGAAGTTATACATTTCCTGTCCGCTTGCAGATGAAGAAGGAAAGACGTTACTTGCTTCTAGTTTTATTAAGAAAATAAAAAGAATGTTCCCTGATGTGAAAGAAACGTTTATTACGAATGATGTAAATGACTTATCGCGTTCGGAACAAATCTCATATGTAGCAACGCCAGAAGTAACTTTGTCTTACGTCATGCAGCAACTGCAGACATGGAAGCGTTACGGATTTGAAGGCAATTTAGACTTTTGGTGGGACGTATATAACTTCTACGTTACTTCAGATGAATGGAAGCAAAAAAGTAGCCGCGTGTTATCGAGTTTATTCTACCGAAATCGTGCACAGAAACTAAGCACAGATGTAAGTAGGGATTTATATGGAGATACAATTAAGGGAAGCGTTTCTCGTATGGAACTATTTAATCGCTGTGCGTACGCTCATTTCGCTCAGCACGGTTTATCGCTAAGAGAGCGCGATATTTTCAAACTTGATGCGCCAGATATCGGTGAACTATTCCATGCAGCGCTGAAGAGAATTGCAGACAAGCTATTACGTGAAAATCGTACTTGGGCAGATTTATCAATAAAAGAGTGTGAGCACCTTTCTGCTTTAGTAATAGAAGAAATTGCACCATTATTACAAAGACAAATTTTATTAAGTTCAAACCGTCATTTCTATTTAAAACAAAAACTACAACAAATCATTTTCCGTACATCACTTATTCTTCGTGAACATGCGAAGTCGAGTGGCTTTGTACCAGTTGATTTAGAAGTACCGTTCGGTATGGGTGGTACTGGATCGCTTCCGCCAATGGAATTTGCGTTGCCAAATGGTGTGAAGATGGAAGTAGTTGGCCGTATTGACCGTGTTGATAAGGCGGAAGATGAGAGTGGTACGTTCCTTCGTATTATTGATTATAAATCAAGTTCGAAAGCGTTAGATTTAACAGAAGTGTATTACGGACTCGCACTTCAAATGTTAACGTATTTAGATGTTGTTACTTCAAATGCACATACGTGGATGAAAAAGGGCAGTACTGCATCACCGGCGGGTGTATTGTATTTCCATATTCATAACCCAATTGTTGAGATGAAAGGCGACGCATCTGAAGAAGAAATTGAGAAAGAAATTTTAAAGAAATTTAAAATGAAAGGGCTCGTACTAGGAGATGCTGACGTTGTACGTTTAATGGATAATAAACTTTCAACAGGAAGCTCTGATATTATTTCTGCTGGTCTGAAAAAAGATGGTAGTTTTAGTGCGCGTTCTAGCATTGCAAGTGAACAAGAGTTTAACGTACTTCAAAAATATGTACACCACTCGTTTGAAAATATCGGAAAAGACATTACAGAAGGTGTTATCGATATTGCTCCTTACAAAAAGGGGAATAAAGCGGCATGTACGTTCTGTAACTTCAAATCTGTTTGTCAATTTGATGAATCACTTGAAGATAACCAATTCCGTACGTTAAAAGATATGAAAAATAGCGAAGCGATGGAGAAAATTAGAGAGGAGGTTGGCGGAGAATGATAGAAAATTGGCCTCAGAAACCAGAAGGTAGTCAATGGACAGATGACCAGTGGAAAGCGGTTGTAGCGAACGGACGTGATATTTTAGTCGCAGCAGCAGCTGGATCAGGGAAAACAGCAGTATTAGTTGAACGTATTATTAAAAAGATTATAAGTGAGGAAAATCCAGTCGATGTCGACCGCCTGCTCGTTGTAACATTTACGAATGCAGCGGCGCAAGAAATGAAAAATCGAATTGGGGAAGCGTTAGAAAAAGTATTAATTGATGGGCCAGGTTCACAGCATATAAGAAAACAGCTTAGCTTATTAAATAAAGCTTCCATTTCTACCATTCATTCATTTTGTTTACAAGTTATTAGAGGATATTATTACATGCTTGATGTCGATCCTCGTTTTCGTATTGCGAACCAAACAGAAAATGAGTTATTAAAAGAAGAAGTGCTAGATGACATATTAGAAGAAGAGTATGGAATCGAAGATAATAGTATTTTCTTTGAATTAGTTGATCGTTATACGAGTGACCGTAGTGACGATGACTTACAACGAATGATTTTAGCGCTTCATACAGAATCAAGAGCGCATCCAAATCCAGAGAAGTGGCTTGATAAATTAGTAGAAGCATACGACGTTGAAGGAAAGACGATTGAAGATTTAGTGTACGCCTCTTACTTATTAGAAGATGTAAAATTCCAGCTTGAAACAGCGGAAGAGCATATTCGTAAAGCGACTGAACTCGCAATGCTTCCTGATGGTCCAGCGCCTCGCGCCGAAACTTTACAAGCGGATTTAGCTTTACTTGGAACGTTATCATCAGCAGCTCGTGGGTCGTGGACAAGCGTTTATGAAGCGATGCAAAATGTATCGTGGCAAACGCTAAAGCGTATTAAGAAAAGTGATTACAACGAAGATGTTGTAAAACAAGTGGATTCTCTTCGTAATAAAGCGAAAGATGAAGTAAAGAAATTACAAGAAGAGCTATTTAGCCGCAGACCTGAAAGTTTCTTACGAGATTTTCAAGATATGCATCCTGTATTAGAAAAACTCGTGAAGCTTGTAAAAGTATTTACAGAGCGTTTCCAAGCGATTAAACGAGATAAAGGAATGGTCGATTTCACAGATTTAGAGCATTTCTGTTTGCAAATTTTAAGTGAGCAAAGTGAAGATGGTGAAATGAAGCCGTCAGCAGTAGCACTTCAATATCGTAATAAATTTGCTGAAGTACTAGTCGATGAATATCAAGATACGAATTTCGTACAGGAATCAATTATTAAATTCGTAACGAAAGATTCTGAGAGTGAAGGAAACTTGTTCATGGTTGGTGACGTAAAACAGTCAATCTATCGTTTCCGACTAGCAGAGCCTGGTTTATTCTTAGGAAAATATAAACGTTTCACACAAGAAGGATCGGGCGGCGGAATGAAGATTGACTTAGCGAAAAACTTCCGTAGCCGTCATGAAGTGCTAGCAGGTACGAACTTTATCTTCAAACAAATTATGGGCGAAGAAGTCGGAGAAATCGATTATGATGCTGACGCTGAATTAAAGCTAGGTGCTAGCTATCCAGAAGGTGAAGATGTAGCGGCAGAGCTATTATGTATTCAGCAAACTGAGGAAGAAGTGCAAGAAGGTGAAGAAGGTGCAGAAGTAGAAAAAGCGCAGCTTGAAGCTCGTCTTATGGTGCAGCGTATTAAAGCGATGGTTGATTCAGATTATGAAGTGTATGATCGTAAAACTGATAGTATGCGCCCTGTACAATACCGTGATTTCGTTATTTTACTTCGCTCCATGCCATGGGCGCCGCAAATTATGGAAGAGTTAAAATTACAAGGAATTCCGGTATATGCTGACCTTGCGACTGGTTACTTTGAAGCGACAGAAGTAAATATTATGATGAACGTATTCCGCGTTATTGATAATCCGATGCAAGATATTCCGCTTGCAGCTGTACTTCGTTCACCGATCGTTGGACTAAATGACGAAGAACTTGCGACGCTTCGTGCTCATGGAAAGAAAGGCTCGTTTTATGAAGTAATGAGCTCATTCTTAAAGGGAGCGCCGCTTGAAGAAGAACAAGAACTGCATGATAAATTAGAGTGGTTTTATAAATTACTGCAAGGATGGCGTGAATTTGCGCGTCAACAATCTCTTTCCGATTTAATTTGGAAAGTGTACGGTGAGACAGGCTATTACGACTTTGTCGGCGGTTTACCAGCCGGAAAGCAAAGACAGGCAAACTTACGCGTATTATATGACCGCGCGAGACAATATGAAGCAACATCGTTTAGAGGATTATTCCGCTTCTTACGCTTTATTGAGCGGATTTTAGAACGCGGAGATGACATGGGAACGGCGAGAGCTCTTGGTGAACAAGAAGACGTTGTTCGCATTATGACGATTCATAAAAGTAAAGGGCTAGAGTTCCCAGTCGTATTTGTAGCTGGACTTGGTCGCCGTTTTAATACACAAGATTTAATGAAGCGTTTCTTACTTCATAAAGATTTCGGTTTCGGTTCACAATTTATCGATCCTCGTAAACGAATTAAATATACGACATTATCGCAACTAGCGATTAAGCGTAAAATGAAGATGGAATTAATTGCGGAAGAAATGCGCGTATTATACGTAGCGTTAACGCGTGCAAAAGAGAAGTTAATTTTAATTGGAACAGTTAAGGATGCCAATAAAGAAATGGAAAAATGGCTCGATGCAAGAGAGCATAGTGAATGGTTATTACCAGATCATATACGTGCCGGAGCGTCATGTTATTTAGATTGGATTGCACCTTCATTATATAGACATCGTGATAGTGAAATGCTTCTTGAATTAGGACAAGGAAATATTCCAGGCGAAATTTATGAGTATAGTGCTAGCTGGAAAGTAGAAATTGTTGACGGCAAAACGTTACTTGCACCAGAACCAGTTCAAGAAGAGAAACAAGAGTTATTAGAAGCGCTTCGCGATAAAAAAGCTGTTCCGTTAGAAAGTGAACGGAAAGAAGAAGTGTACGACAGATTAATGTGGGAATATGGGTATGAGGACGCGACATCTCACCGTGCGAAACAGTCTGTTACAGAAATAAAGAGAAATTATCAATCTGAAGAAGGTAGCGATAACGCCTTTATTAAAAAACTTCGTGCACCAATTAAAACACGTCCGCGCTTTATGGAGAAAAAAGGGCTAACATACGCAGAGCGAGGGACAGCAGTTCATGCCGTTATGCAGCATGTAGATTTGAAGAAACCAATTACGATTGAAGTTCTTCAAGAACAAATTGCAAGAATGGTAAATAAAGAACTATTAACATTTGAACAAGCTGAAGAAATAGCGATTGAAAAAGTAATTTCATTCTTTGACAGTGACTTAGGTAAAAGGGTATTAGCAGCAAAAAGTGTCGAACGTGAAGTACCATTTACGATGATGCTTTCAGCAGAAGAGGCGTATCAAGATTGGCAAGGGAAGAAAGGCGAATCGATACTTGTCCAAGGGGTTATCGACTGCATGATTGAAGAGGAAGACGGAATTACTTTAATCGACTTTAAGACAGATACGATTGAAGGGAAGTTCCCAGGTGGATTTGATCAAGCGAAACCAACTTTAGAAGACCGATACAAAGTACAGCTTTCACTATATGCAAAAGCACTCGAGAAAAGCTTAAAACATCCTGTGAAAGAGAAATGTTTATACTTCTTTGATGGGAATCATGTTGTAAATATTGAGGAATAGAGCTTAGAGAGGGGTTATGGAGTATGGCGACGTTAAGAACTTGTGATCAAGGACACGAGTACTACAAAAGTAGCGATTGTCCAACTTGCCCAACCTGTGAGAAAGAGAGAAAGCCAAAAGAAGGCTTTCTTTCTCTTCTTTCAGCACCAGCAAGAAGGGCGTTAGAACATTATGGAATTCATACTTTAGAAGAACTTTCAAAGTATAGTGAAAAAGAAATTTTGAAACTGCACGGTATGGGACGGGCATCTTTACCTAAATTGAGAACGGCTTTAGAAAATAAGGGATTATCATTTAAATAAAGAAAAACTAATCATTAGTGGGGAGTAGTATCTTCACTAATGATTAGTTTATATAATCGGTATTAATAAGCTCGATAAAGGCGTATAACGAAATCTCATTTTGAAAATCGTAAATCGATGGACGAAACGATTTAAAGATGGATTTGTGAAGTGTAGAGAACTTGATAAAGAAGATAGGTGAATTGATTATAATATTAAGGAAGGAAGTGCAACACGATGGATTTTGAAACAGTAATGCAAGAGCTTGAAACTCTCGGTAAGGAACGAACTAAAAAAATATACATATCTAATGGTGCAAAGGATCCACTTTTTGGCGTAGCTACAGGTGCTATGAAACCAATCGCAAAGAAAATAAAAATAAATCAAAGTTTAGCTGAAGAGCTGTATGCCACAGGTAACTACGATGCAATGTACTTTGCAGGCATTATTGCAGATCCAAAAACTATGAATGAATCGGATTTTGATCGTTGGATGGATGGGGCGTACTTTTATATGCTGTCCGATTATGTGGTGGCAGTAACTTTATCAGAATCAGATTTTGCCCAAGACGTGGCTGATAAATGGATTGCAAGTGGTGATGAACTAAGAATGTCAGCGGGCTGGAGTTGTTACTGCTGGCTTTTAGGGAATCGAAAAGACAATGAATTTTCCGAAAGTAAGATTGCCAATATGCTAGAAGTTGTGAAAAATACAATTCACGATGCGCCAGAACGAACGAAATCCGCTATGAATAATTTTCTAAACACCGTGGGGATTTCATATGTGCCGCTACATGAAAAGGCAGTTGAAACCGCAAAGGAAGTAGGCATAGTAGAACTAAAACGGGACAACAAGAAAAGCAGTTTTCTAAATGCTTACGAAAGTATTCATAAAGAACTTGATAGAGGAAGACTGGGGTTCAAACGTAAATATGTAAGGTGCTAAAAATTAGGATTCTGAAATTCTGTAAAATATTCAACTTTTGTATAAATACATCTATTCCTTTATTCTAGAAAAGGACGCTATTTTTTGAATAAAACTTAGATTTTTAAATGACTTTATTGCTATAAATTTAACCCCGTCCTAAATTTAGAACGGGGTTGTGCTTGTTTGAGCTTTTAAAATATAATAAATTTATTTTCATTTTATAAAGAGAGTAAATATCATAAGAGGTATATATCTGTGTGGAAATAAACAATTGAAGGGGAATGTGCATGGATCCCATTAAAGAGAAATTAGATTTATTACGTAATGAAATAAAAGATATGGGTGGTATAATCGATTTAGATTGGTGCGATAGATTGTTATACCCTTATTATAAACACTTTAATGATAGTAAATTGAGATATCGATCAGGTTCATTGTTAGCATTTTGGGGAATTCTCCTAGAATGGGAAGATGAAAGTGGGTTTCCATTTTATACAGGCACTCAGGAGTATGATTGTCATCATTTTGATATGTATTTAAAGGGATTTCTAAAGTACGCTCCTAAGATTGAGAAGCAATTTCCGAATATTTATCTTGTTATTGTTGGATCACTGATGGAGTTGGATGAAAGAGAAAGATGGGAAAGTGAATTTCCTAACATATGTAAGGAGTTATTCGATGCTGTTAGGGAGGAACTGTTCCATACTGATGTTACACAGATAAATGATGAGACATATCAAAATGCATATAAAGAAGGAAGAATGCTATATTAAAAGAATATAAGCTTGAATTAAAATTATCTTTAATAGAAGAAACAGCCCTAGCTCTACACAATATAGAGCTAAGGCTGTTTCTTTTTTACGCTGTTCCAATCTGATCTTGGTCTGCAACGTCCGAATCGAATGTATTTGTTGCACTAACGCCACTAAAAGTGTTAACGACAAATCCGACATTGGAAGCCCCAGATCCGTTATAAGCTTTCGTATTTTCTTTCGGAGACACGTTATAAAAATCTCCTAAGTTGAAAGAGCCGTTACTGTTTTGAACGACAAGATTCCCTACAACCGAAGGCATACCATTCACCTACTTTACTAAGCTTTTTAATTACTATATGAATTATTTAGAGGAAGGTTCATCAGTAATAAATTGGCGGATTTGTAGCGTACGAGAATTATTAAAAACATAGTCAACATTGCCGATTTGGAAGCACGCGGAATTTAAAATTGTTCGCAAGTGAACATCATTTACTTCAATAAAAGGGCACTCATTTACAATATTCATTTTTACATCTGTTGTTCGCTTTGGAATTGTAATGTATTCATCTGTAAAGATTTCAAACGCATCAAAACGACCTTCACCTTTTATATAACAAGGGATTTCTCGGTGAACGATAAGTGCTCTATTTTTTAATTCTATTTGATTAGCATCCCCGACCTGGAAGACGGCTGCAACCCCCATAGAAACGATAGAAACATTTTGTACAATTGAAGTATGACGGAGCATAATTTTTCCTCTCCTCAACCTGGAGTCGGAGGGACATCTGTTACTAATGGTACAAATGGCCCCTCTGTAACGGATTCGAATGGCGTATCAAGAATTGAAGAAAGGATGAGAAGGTTAGCATCTCCAATTAAAAATAATGCGGAAGAAGAAACCCCGTTCATTTTAATCTGCCCTACTTTTAACTCACGGTTCACAACATTTAAATTCATACATACTTACTCCTTTCGGAAATTGCCCGGTATGTGTTGAATAAAGGAAAGGAAGGCTTTGTCAATATCTTGTTTCATCGCTTGAATAATGACGTCTCGTAAATAATCGGGATCTGTAGAAATACCCTCATACGATTGAACTTGTGACAAATAATACGGAAGTCTATGTTCCATCTGTTTTTTTATGTCATCCACCATCATTTGTCGATACATCTCATCAAGCGGCGTTCTCTCTTCTTGTTCAAAATGGAGAATTCGACTATATGCTTCTTCATCTAAATAGCGATGCATTTCTTGAAGGATACCTTGATAAAAGTCTGGATTTATTTCTGTTTCAGGATTTACTTTTAACGTTTCTGTATCTACTTGAAAATCTTCAATTTGTTGCTCTTTTGTTGAAAATGGATTCAAGCCAATATTTAAAGTGCCGTTTAAATTCTCTACTTTTAATTGATCAAATTTATATTCCACTTTTCCTATAGAAGAGGAGGGACGACTTTTTAATTCATTAAGCTCTTCTTGTAGTAGGCGAACTTGCTCTTCAAGATTTAGAATAGTTTGCTGCTGTATTTGGAGAGCTTGCTGAAGTTGGTTTAGGTAAGTGTATATATCTTGATTCATTTTGTGAAACCTCCTTTTCAATAGGGAGGGTATATTACTGCTATATATTTATGATAATGGTGGTCTAAGAAGAACCAGTTGAAGGTTTAATAGAAATAATTTGTCCTTTCGCACTTAAAGGGCGAAGAGGTTCTGTAAATCCGCCAGAATTTGAGAATTTAGAAAGAGCCTTAATACTACCTGCAGTTCCAATTTGAAAAACGGAAGAGGTCGTAATGCTATCGATTCTAATGCTGTTAATGATGATACTTTGGTTCACATAAAAATTCAATGCAATCGCCTCCTTTAGCTCGAACCGATTATTGCTTGATCAATTACATCTGAATCATTGACAGTCGTTGAGCTTTGATAATTGTAGACAGAGACGTTATCCCCAACGTTAAATGAACCGGCTCCGGCAAAAGCGCGTGAATAACTGATAGGCCTAATCGCAAATACATCTCCAATATGAAAAATACCACTTGATCCAATATTAACGATACGAATATGTCCGACCATAGCTGGCATACAAAACACCTTTCATTTTTAAAATTTTCTTTTCTACTATTGTATGGGCGTTTTCAATAAAATGTGTCCTTTTTTGAAATAAAAGAAACACATACGTTATTGCGTATGTGTTTCGAACATTTGAGTGTGTGTGCAATCTGTATGTATAGGCCAAACAACATTTAAGAGCCTGTCCAGTTCTTGGCTACAATCCACTGTTTTTTGAGAAGTCATTCCGTAGCGTTCAGCAAAATAGATCATTTTTTCGCGTTTTTTTTCGATAGCTTGCTCAAACATTGAAATCGGCTCCATCTCTCAATAAATTTTATGTATATATGTAGTACATATTATACAAAAATTCCATAAAAAAGAAACACCTTCGCCAAAAAAAGTATAATTTCTACATTTTATGTCAAATGAAGGGTGAGGAACGAATGTAAGAAGGGAGGAATATTGTAAAAATTAGCGTGCGTGAGAAGGTTTTTTTCTTAAGGATGCGAATACAATTAAAGGGTATGAGTTTTAGGATGGAGAGTGGAAATGTTGCGTTTTGTAACGGCGAAGAGAGAAGAAAAGGTATTTGTAGGTATTGTGGATGAAGAGGAAGAAAAGGTATTACATTTAAGAGAAGCGCAAAGACAAAAAGGGGAAAAGGTTACTATCCCAATTACCATGTTAGAGTGTATTGAAAGAGGAAGCGAATGTCTTGAGAAAGTGAGCGACATTGTAAATTGGGCGAAGGAAAATGCGGGATCGGCGTATTATCCGTTAGCAGAGGTGAAAATATTAGCACCGATTCCAAGGCCGAGAAAAAATATTCTTTGCGTTGGAAAGAACTATCGTGAGCATGCGGTAGAAATGGGCGGAGTAGAGTCTATCCCTGAAAATATAATGATTTTTACAAAGGCGCCAACAACAGTGATCGGAATTGATGAGCAAATTAATGGTCACCCTCACGCAACGAATGAACTTGATTACGAAGGTGAACTAGCAATCGTTATCGGTAAGCGAGGGAAACAAATAAAAATAGAAAAAGCTCTTGATCATGTTTTTGGATATACAGTTATAAATGATGTAACTGCTCGGGATATTCAAAGAAAACATAAACAATTTTTCCTAGGGAAAAGTTTCGATACATTTTGTCCAATGGGACCGTATTTAATTCATAAATCGATGGTTAGAACGCCGAATGCATTACACATTGAAACAGTGGTAAATGGAGAAGTAAGGCAAACTTCAAATACGAGAGAAATGATTTTTTCAGTAGAAGAAATTATTTCAACTATAAGTAAAGGTATGACATTAGAGCCAGGAGATATCATTGCAACAGGGACACCAGCTGGTGTTGGTAAAGGTTTTACACCACCGAAGTTTTTGCATGCTGGTGATGAAGTTGTTGTTACAGTAGAGGGAATTGGTACGCTAAGAAATATAGTGAAGTGAAAAAAAGAGCTATCTTGTGAAAAGATAGCTCTTTTCTATGGGCGTGGATTAACGGAGTAATCTATAATGGCGAAAATATACAATCCGATTAATGCTAAAGTGCAAATTCCAATTAGCATAACTGCAAGTGCGCTTCTCTCACGGCCAAAACCGATAATTGTAAGGAAAACAGCAGTCCAAAATGATGTTTTAAGTAGTGTGAATGTATTAGGAGTTGAATAGTGATTGAGTAACGTTGTAGATAATATGAAGCCGATGAATGTCATAGAAATAAAAATTGTAGCTAAATAGTTAATGTGTTTACCGTATTTCAAAAGCATACAGTTACCCCCTTTTTTAACAAAAAACAGAATATTCAATTTAATTTTACGGTAAATTACTAAAAAAAGAAAGAGGTTGTCCTATATTTAGGGCAACCTCACTATGATTAAGATAGTACAGCTTTAATTTTTTGGAATGCCCACTCTAAATCTTCTTCAGAGATTACTAGAGGTGGTGCAATACGAATTACGTTTTCGTGTGTTTCTTTACATAATAGCCCAGCTGCTTTTAGTTGTTCACAGTAAGGACGAGCTGCCTCGTTTAATTCGATACCGATGAATAAACCTTTACCGCGAATGTCAGTAATCATTGGGTTATCAATTTCTTTTAATTGCCCAACTAGTTTTTCTCCTAATTGAAGAGAACGCTCTGTTAATTTTTCTTCTTCTAATACTTCAAGAGCTGCGATAGAAACAGCACATGCAAGTGGATTACCACCGAATGTAGAACCGTGAGAACCTGGCTCGAATACGCCTAAAATGTCGCTGTTTGCTGCAACACAAGAGATTGGGAATACGCCGCCGCCAAGTGCTTTACCAAGTATGTACATGTCAGGAGTTACATTGTCCCAGTCGCAAGCAAATAATTTACCAGTACGCCCTAAGCCTGTTTGGATTTCATCTGCTACGAATAAAACGTTTTCTTTTTTACATACTTCAAAAGCTTCTTGTAAGAAACCAGCTGGTGGAATGTTAATTCCTGCTTCACCTTGGATTGGCTCTAAAATGAATGCAGCTGTATTTGGTGTAATGGCAGCTTTTAACGCTTCTAAATCACCGTAAGGAATTACAATAATGCCAGGAAGCATTGGACCGAAGCCGCGCTTGTACTCTTCGTTTGATGACATAGAAACAGCACCCATTGTACGTCCGTGGAAGTTATCTTCACAAACGATGATTTCTGCACGGTTTGCCTCTACCTTTTTCACATCGTAAGCCCAGCGACGAGCTGTTTTAATTGCAGTTTCAACAGCCTCTGCGCCTGTATTCATAGGAAGTACCATATTTTTATTTGTTAGTTTCGCAACTTTTTCGTACCAAGGACCTAATTGATCGCTATGGAAAGCACGAGAAGTTAACGTCACTCGATTAGCTTGGTCAATTAAAGCGTTAATGATTTTTGGATGACGATGACCTTGGTTTACTGCAGAATATGCACTTAATAAGTCCATATAGCGGTTTCCTTCAGGATCTTCTACCCAAACACCTTCTGCTTTAGAAATAACGATTGGAAGTGGATGGTAGTTATTTGCCCCGTATGTGTCTGTAAGTTCGATAATATCCTTAGTTTGAATCATGATTGTTCCCCCTTTTGTTATTACAAGAAGTTTGTAAATACTCTAAATATTATAGCATTTAAATATAAAAAAGCGAAACATTTCCTGAAAATAAATGAACATGTTATCATATATAGTGAAAAAGTGTGAAAAGAGGAGGCAGGGATACGATGGTACATATGCATATTACAGCATGGGCGTTAGGATTAATTTTATTCTTCGTTGCGTATTCACTTTATTCAGCAGGAAGAAAAGGTAAAGGTGTACATATGGGGCTTCGCCTTATGTACATTATCATTATTGTGACAGGTTTCATGTTGTACATGAGTATTGTGAAGACGGCAACAGGTAGCATGCACATGTGGTACGGCATGAAAATGTTAGCTGGTATTTTAGTTATCGGTGGTATGGAAATGGTTCTTGTAAAAATGAGCAAGAACAAGGCAACAGGGGCAGTTTGGGGATTATTTATTGTCGCGCTAGTAGCGGTATTTTATCTTGGATTGAAATTACCAATTGGCTGGAAAGTATTTTAATTAAAAATAAAACCACCTTATGATCTCAAATGTTTGGGAGATAAGGTGGTTTTTTTATTTTATGTCGCATCGAGATGCAACTCTTCTCCGTTTACTTTCGTAAATCGTAAAATATTTTTATTAGAGGAAGAATGGCGTACGAAATGGTGCTGCAATGTACAAATCATTTCGTCGTTATCGAACAAAAGAATATTTACTCCTTCGCATGCTTCATCCTTCGGTAAGAATGATAAAAAATTATGACAATACATGCAATCGTATAAAGAGTAATTAAGTGATTGCAATGATTCGGTTAATAATGTAAAGACAGAGTCAGGTAACTCCTCAAGCCATTCATTATAGCTAAGAAGTAATTTTTTTCGAATTCGTATCATTTCTCCATTTTGCAAATGGTGCTGTTCGTTGGCGATTTGTAATACATCTTGTTCATAGAAACGGGCTGGTAGCCAATTGTTGTTATACAAAAGTTCAAATCCATCTTGGATAATATCTTCTAATATAAAGGCTTCATCATTTTCATCATCAAAGAATACCCATTCATTGTTTATATATTCGACATTACCGACTGTATGAGCGCGCGGTTGGTTATACAAAATATGTTTGCGTTGTACCATAGTTCATTTCTCCTTTTATAGAAATAGTTATTCTTGTTATGGACAGTTCGTACGTTCTTTATAACTAGACACACCTAAAGAGAGGTGGGCATACAATAAAACACGCTTTACACTGTGAAACTGCTATTCCATATATGGATAGTTAGTTATCGTCAAGTTTGTTGTTTTTATGTATCCGCACTCATAGGGTGGGGATTACTGCACGTTCGGAAACAGATATTAGATTAGGAAGGATGATTCTTATGTGCGGGATTACAGGATGGGTGGATTATAAACGCTCATTAGAAGGGGAAAGGGACATCGTGACGAAGATGGCGGAAACGCTAGCGAAACGCGGTCCAGATGATAATAAAGTTTGGATTAAAGGGAGCGTCGCATTTGGGCATAAACGGTTAATCGTTGTAGATCCTGAAGGTGGTAAACAACCCATGACTTGTTTGAAAGATGAAACTAGTTATGCGATTTGTTATAACGGAGAGCTCTACAATACAGAAGATATTCGCAAAGAGTTATTAAGAAGAGGTTATACATTTAAAGGGCATTCCGATACAGAAGTACTATTGGCCTCTTATATTGAATGGAAAGAAGAATGTGTCGATCATTTAAACGGTATATATGCGTTTGCAGTATGGGATGAGAAAAATGAACGAGTCTTTATTGCAAGAGATAGATTAGGTGTGAAGCCGCTATTTTATAAATATGATAGCGGACGATTATTATTTGGTTCAGAATTAAAAGCGATACTAGCGCATCCAGATGTGAAGGCGGAAGTAACGTTAGAGGGATTATCGGAAATATTCGGCCTTGGCCCATCTAGAACACCTGGTCACGGTATATATGCTGGTATTCAAGAACTGCGCCCGGGTCATGCAATGACGTTCTCAAAAGACGGTTTATGCATATGGAGATATTGGAATGTGGAAAGTAAAAAACATGAAGATTCATTTGAAGAAACAGTAGAGAAAACTCGTTTTTTATTACAAGATGCGATTACGAGACAATTAGTTTCTGACGTACCACTATGCACTTTTTTATCAGGCGGTGTAGATTCAAGTGCTATAACAGCAATAGCTGCAAAAGAGTATGAAAGATCAGGAAAAGGGCAATTACACACGTATTCTGTTGACTATGAAGATAACGAAAAATACTTTAAAGCGAATGCGTTTCAGCCGAATTCAGATGCTCCATTTATTAATTTAATGACAGAGACATTTCAAACAATCCATCATCGCTGCGTTATTTCAAATGAACAACTAGCACAGTATTTAACAGAAGCAGTACTCGTTCGTGATTTGCCTGGTATGGCAGATATTGATTCGTCATTATTATGGTTTTGCCGTGAAATAAAACAAGATTTTGTCGTCGGTTTATCTGGAGAATGTGCAGATGAAATATTCGGTGGTTATCCGTGGTTTTATAGAGAAGATGATTTACAATCAAGTGCATTTCCGTGGATGCGTTCTACAGAAGCGCGTGAACAACTTTTAAAGAAAGAATGGAGAAATAAATTAAATTTACAACAATATGTGCAACAACGCTATGAAGAATCCATTCAAGAAGTTCCTATTTTAGAGGGAGAAAGCCCATTAGAAGCGAAGAGGCGACAATTATTTTATTTAAACATGGTATGGTTTATGACAACATTATTAGACAGAAAAGACCGTATGAGTATGGGGGCAAGCTTAGAAGTACGCGTTCCGTTTGCGGACCACCGACTTGTCGAATATGCGTGGAATATTCCTTGGGAAATGAAAATGTATAAAAACCGCGAAAAAGGTCTATTGCGTAAGGCGTTAGAAGGATTACTTCCAAATGATATATTGTATCGAAAGAAAAGCCCGTATCCGAAAACACATAATCCGCACTATACGAAAGCAGTCACAGTATGGCTCCAAGATTTATTAACGGATAAAGGCTCAATTTTGCATGAATTGTTCGATAAGGAGCAATTGAGCGGGTTGATTGAGTCGGGCGGAAGTGCATTCCGAACGCCATGGTTTGGTCAATTAATGACAGGGCCTCAACTTTTAGCTCATTTAGCACAAATTCATGTTTGGTTTAAAGAGTATGGGGTGAATATAAAAGAATAGGGAAAAGGGCGGCTTGCAAATTGTTGTGAGCTGCTTTTTTATTAAATGAATTATCATATAAAATTCAAAATTATATTAGAAATAATACTTATTTATAATTATTATTTTGACGTATTTATTATTGCTTGTTATACTTGAAAACAAATGTTCTTGAAAAAGATTCTCATTTCAAAAATTGAGTTGTCATATAGATGACGAATAAGAAAATAGGTTTGCTTGTGATGGTGTATGGAACGCCAGAGTCATTAGGTGATGTAGAGGCGTATTATACTCACCTTCGTCACGGGCATAAGCCGTCTGAAGAAGCGCCCCAAGAGTTAATCGAACGGTATAAAGCAATTGGTGGAATTTCACCGCTTGCGAAAATAACGAAAGAGTAGGCGCATAAATTAACAGATTCAATGAATAAAATGTTTACAGAGTATGAATTTGCTTGTTGCTTAGGTTTAAAACACATTGCTCGATTTAGAAGTTTTATATGACGCCGATTATGAATGTAAAGTTGTAACTGATGAATTAAATGCGGCATATTTTAGACCAAATATGCCGAATGCACAATCTGTATTTATTGATCGCTTAGCTGAAATGGTTTCCAAAAAAATGAAGGAAATAGTTGACAAGGATTTAGTTTTGAATAATAATTAGTTTATAATAATTCTAAATAAATAATAATTACTGCGAAAGAAAGAGGAGGATCCCCCTAGATGAATCCAAATAATCGCTTAACAACAAACCAAGGTGCTCCAGTTGGAGATAACCAAAATTCTCGTACAGCTGGTCGCCGTGGACCGGTATTGTTAGAAGACTATCATTTAGTAGAAAAACTTGCTCACTTTGATCGTGAACGTATTCCGGAGCGTGTTGTGCATGCACGTGGTGCAGGTGCTCACGGTGTATTCGTAACGAAAAACAGCATGAAGCAATATACGAAAGCAGCTTTTTTACAAAATGAAGGAACTGAAACACCTGTATTCGTTCGTTTTTCAACGGTTATTCATGGCCAAGGTTCTCCGGAAACAGCTCGTGATCCGCGCGGGTTCGCTGTTAAATTTTATACAGAAGAAGGAAATTACGATATCGTAGGTAACCATTTACCAGTTTTCTTCATTCGTGATGCAATTAAATTCCCTGACATGGTGCATTCTTTAAAGCCAGCACCTGATACAAATGTTCAAACGCCAGATCGTTACTGGGATTTCATGACGTTAACTCCAGAATCTACACATATGATGACATGGGTATTTTCTGATTATGGTACACCGGCAAACTACCGTGAAATGGAAGGATTCGGCGTACATTCATTTAAATGGATTAATGCAGAAGGTAAAATCGTTTACATTAAATATCATTGGAAACCACAGCAAGGCGTACGTAATTTAAGTGCAAAAGAAGTGGAGCAAGTACAAGGAAAAGACTTCAACCATGCAACTCGTGACTTATTTGATGCAATCGAAAAAGGAAACTATCCGAAATGGGATTTACACGTACAAGTAATGCAATTAGATGAAACGGATTCTTTAGATTTCGATCCACTAGATCCAACGAAAGTATGGCCAGAAGATCGCTTCCCGTTAATTGAAGTAGGGACAATGACGTTAAAACGTAATCCGAAAAACTTCTTCGCGGAAGTAGAGCAAGTAGCGTTCTCTCCAAGTGCAACTGTAAATGGTATTGAACCATCTGAAGATAAATTATTACAAGGTCGTTTATTCTCTTACCCAGATACACAGCGTTACCGCCTTGGTGCAAACTACTTGCAAATTCCTGTGAATTGCCCGTATGCAGCTGTTCGTAACCAACAACGTGATGGTGCGATGCAAATCGATCAAAACCCATCTACAATCAACTACGAGCCGAGCCGTCATACAGAAAATCCGGTTGAAGATCCAGCTTACCGCGATTCAACTATGAAAGTAGAAGGCTACGTATCTCGTGAAAAAATTGAGAAACCAAATGACTTCAAACAAGCGGGTGAGCGTTACCGTTCATTCTCTAAAGAAGAGCAAGATAACTTAATTGCAAACTTAACAAATGACTTAAAAGACGTAAATGAACGCACGAAATTACTAGCTGTTTGTAACTTCTTCCGTGCAGATCAAGAGTACGGTATGCGTTTAGCGCAGGCATTAAATGTTGATATTACGCAATATGTAGGAAATACTCCGAAATAAATAGGAAAAGACGACTGTTAAACGGTCGTCTTTTTTGTATGTAAAAGATGTTTTACATCAAATGTAAAAAATGTTATACTCTTGTCAAATGAGTTTTACATATAAGGGGTGTATTTTGATGGATGTTTTGATTTTTATTATTGCATTAAGTGTCTTTTTATTTGTAGTGTTTGCTATTATAAAAATGTTTATAGCGATTGGAAAACAAGGTGATGAACGTGCTACGTTTATAAAAAATAAAGCGATGGCTGAGACATTTAAAATTGCGATGGGGCTAATGGTTCTTGAAATGATCCCTTTCATTTATCATCGTTTTAATGAAACGGTAGGAACACCGTTTAATCCAGTTCGCTTTTTAGCTGTAATAGCGATTGCGTTTCTTATTATATTAAGTTTGAATAAAAGTAAATACGGTGATTCGTAACTTATGCAGGGGTGTTTTTCGGTTTCGTTATGTCGGAATTTATTGGTAAATCGATATGTTGTATCGAAACGTCGATATATTGAAAGAATCGCTGATATATTCACGTAAATACTGGGTGGGGTATACTGCCGACAAGTACAATAAAAAGAGAGGCAATCTACTACCAATAGATTGCCTCTCTTTTTTTAGTTCACTCGCTCAGTATACTCATAAGCTTTCTCCCCATGCATCGAAATATCAAGCCCCATATGTTCCTCATGCTCATCGACGCGAACAGGGAGGAAAAAGTTAATGGCTTTAATAATGGCGTACGTCATTATGATCGTGAATGCATATGTTGCCCCGATTGCTACAAGTTGTTTGAAAAGAAGTGCAGCATTCCCGTAAAATAATCCGTTAGCGCCATCACCGTTTACAGTAGTAGTTGCAAATAGTCCAGTTGCGATACCGCCCCAAGTTCCTCCGATGCCGTGGCATCCAAAGGCATCAAGTGTATCATCGTATCCGAATTTGTTTTTTAAGAAGAAGACAGCACCGAAACATAATATACCGCCAATTGCTCCGATAAGAAGAGCGGAGAAAGGTGTAACGAATCCGCAAGCTGGCGTAATTGCGACTAAACCAGAAACAACCCCGCAAGCAGCTCCCATCGCAGTCGGCTTTGATTGGAAGAACCATTCAGAAAGCATCCAAGTTAGAGCTGAGGCAGCGGCGGCTATATTTGTATTAATAAATGCAGTTAAAGCTACGTCATTTAAAGATAATGCACTACCGACGTTAAAACCGAACCAGCCGAACCAAAGTAAGCCTGCGCCTAACATTGTAAATGGTAAATGATGAGGAGAGGTACCGCTTATGTTTTTTCGTTTTCCTAGGAAGATAGCTAATACGAGACCGGCAACGCCAGATGTGATATGAACAACATTACCGCCAGCGAAGTCCAATGCGCCGAGTTCTCTCAGCCATCCGCCAACGCCCCATACCCAATGAGCGACAGGATTGTAAACGATTGTTGTCCAAAGAAGGATAAAAATAAGAAAGGCAGAAAATCGCATTCTTTCGGCGAATGCCCCTGAAATTAAAGCGGGAGTTAAAATAGCGAACATGAGTTGGAACATCATAAATAAATTGTGAGGAATAGTAGATGAGTAGTCTGGGTTTGGTGCGTAGGTAACTCCGTTTAGACCGAACCAATCGAGATTGCCGATAAGTCCGTGCCAATCTGGTCCAAATGATAAAGAATAACCGATAACAATCCATTGAATCGAAACGATGGCCATTGCGCTATAACTGTGCATGGTCGTGCTGAGTACGTTTTTACTGCGAACCATACCCCCGTAAAAAAGTGCTAATCCTGGTGTCATCAACATGACCATTACTGTAGTTACAAAAATAAAAACTGTATCTCCCGTATTCATTCTCTCTCCTCCTATGATGTTAGAAAAAATAACATCGACTTGTTATGTTTCATATCATATTCGAAATAAAAAGAAAAATCAACTAAAAATTCAGAAAGCTTTTTAAGTTATGTTAGAAAACCTAACATTAGGTATTTTGTAGGAATAAAATCAACGTATGCGATTTGTTCTGAAAATTGGTATAATATTCTTACAATTGGAAGTTTGGGGGATGCGTGTGAAAAAAATATGGACTAAGGAACTATTCATTTGTTTTTGTTTAGCTGTTATTTTGTTTGTACCAGTACATACTTTTGCGGAAGAAAAAAGGGAATGGCGAGATGAAGTTATATATTCCATTATGATTGATCGCTTCAATAACGGAGAACCGAAAAATGACAAACAGTTAGATGTTGGTAATTTAGAAGGGTATCAGGGCGGAGATATAAGAGGGATTATAAAAAGATTGGACTACATAAAAGAAATGGGATTTACTACTATCATGCTTTCTCCGCTTTTTGAAAGTGAAAAGTATGATGGATTAGGCGTTCAAAACTTTCAAAAAGTAAATGAACATTTCGGAACAGAAAATGATGTGAAAGAACTTGTAAATGAGGCTCATCAAAAAGGAATGAAAGTTGTCTTTCAATTTCCGTATGAAGAAAATGAACAAAGATTAATAGACTCGATGAAATGGTGGATAAAAGAAGTTGATTTAGACGGAAGTTATGTGATACATAGTGAAAAAAAGCCGCGTACTTTTTGGGATGAAGTGCAAAAGGATTTGCAGAAGGTAAAGAAAGATTTTCGCATTATGACAAAGGAAGATAATGAGTACTATAAAAAAATAGTAGAGTCATTTTCAAAAGCAGATATGTCTGTGAAACCTTTATATGATGTGAGCGTAAAAGAAGAGGAATTCGCTACGTTTTTAGATAATCAAGAAACAAAGCGGTTTGCGCGTATTGCAAAAGAAAATATGTATTACCCGCCGTCTCGTTTAAAACTAGCGCTCACTTACTTATATACATCCCCAGGGATACCGAATTTTTATTACGGAACTGAAATCGCATTAGATGGAGGGGATGCTCCAGATAATAGACGATTAATGGATTTCAAATCGGATGAAAAGTTTATGCAGCATATAACGAAGCTAGGTGAACTTAGACAAGCGAGACCATCTTTACGACGCGGTACGTTTGAACTTCTATATGATAAAGATGGAATGAGTATACTAAAAAGAAAGTATAAAGACGAAGTAACATTAGTAGCGATTAATAATACGAAAGAAACGCAAAAAGTTTCCTTACCTGTAAGTGCAATTGGTGATAAACAAGAGTTAAGAGGATTGTTAGAAGACGAAATTATAAGAGAAGAAAACGGAAAATTTCACCTTGTTTTAAAGCGCGAAGAGTCGAATGTGTATAAAGTTAGTGAAGAAACTGGTGTGAATTGGTTATTTATTTCCTTAATAGTTGGTGTGAACGTATTGTTTATTGCATTTTTAATTGTGGTTAAAAAGAAACGGAAATGAGTAACTCTTCTTTTGGGTAGTCTGTTTACAGTTCAAGATGAGGTGAGATATTTGAGGAGAAAGAAGTTGTTCGCTCTATGTTTTTGTCTTCTTATCGTATTCGTAAGTTTGTATTTTTGGGCCAACGGTGACGATGGGGAATTTGTTCAGTGGGGCGATAGTGTTCATTCTGTCGATACAGCGGTTCTTAAGAGAAATAATATTAAATACAAAATTGAAAATGATAAAGTGTATATTCTAGAAAAATCATTTGATAAAGCAATATATTGTTGCTCGTAATAAGTATAAAACCTCCTCTGAATAGAGGAGGTTTCTTTTTAGCGGTAGTTAATGAACTGTACGTCGATTGGTAAGTCAACGCTGCGAACGGCTGCGATTACTGCTTGTAAGTCATCACGGCTTTTTGCTGTTACGCGTACTTGGTCATCTTGCACTTGTGTTTTCACTTTTAATTTCATTTCTTTAATGATGTTGTTGATTTTTTTCGCGTTATCTTTATCGATACCTTGTTGCAGAGTTGCACGTTGGCGAACAGTGTTACCAGATGCGGCCTCAACTTTTCCGTAGTCCAAGTTTTTAATTGGAACGTTACGTTTTACAAGTTTAGAAATTAGAACGTCTTTTACTTGGTCTAATTTGAACTCGTCATCAGAAGTTAAAACAAGTACTTCTTTTTCTAATTTAATATCACTTTTACTACCTTTAAAGTCATATCGGTTTTGGATTTCCTTTAATGCGATGTTAATTGCGTTTGTTACTTCAGGTAATTCTACTTTCGAAACGATGTCAAAAGAACTCTCTTTTGCCATAGTTAGCACCTCCAAATAAATTTCTATCTTTTAATGCACCTAAATAGGCTATGTAATATACATATTAAAGTATAGCGGAAAATACATCGATTAGATAGAGTGTTGCAACTTAAGTGTTTTGACGGATCATCCGTAGGGTAATATAGTCCTATAGATAAAGTCTTTATTTAATTATAGTGAATTTTGGGCAGTTGGACAAATAAAGGGAAAATCGTGTTATAATTAACTTTTGTTTGGAATGATAAAAAAGATAACTTTATATATATAGAAGGGAATTAAAAAATATGTATTTGCAATTAGGATCGATTGAACAGGTAACTGTTTTACGCGAAACGGAAATCGGATATATGGTTGGAAACGAAGAGGAAGAAATCTTCCTACATAAAAACGAATTAGCTGGAGAAATTGCAGAAGGCGATACGATTGATGTATTCTTGTACCTTGATCACCAAAATCGTATTTCAGCAACAATGAAGGAACCAATTATTACAACACATGATTGGAATTGGGTAAAGGTTGTAGAAGTTATTCCTAGTTTAGGTGTGTTTGTTGATATTGGTGTATCAAAAGATATACTAATTCCACTTGATGAGTTTCCAATTTATATGCCAGTATGGCCTCAGGAAGGCGACGAATTATATTGTACGTTAAAATTAACGAATCGTGATCGTTTAATTGCTCTTCCGGCAAGAGACAGTGATATGCAAGAAATTATCGTAGATGCAACGCCATCTATGCGTAATAAAAATGTAAATGGACGTGTGTATCGCTCACTTCAAGTTGGTTCATTCATACTAACTGACGAGCATTTCCGTGCTTTCTTACACCATACAGAAAGAAAAGAACAAGTCCGCATCGGTGAGCGCGTAACAGGCCGTATCATTGACGTGAAAGATGACGGTACAATCAACATTTCACTTCTTCCTCGTAAAGAAGAAGGAATGGAAGATGATGCAGCAGTACTTTATGCATATATGGAAGAACGAGGCGGAGCGATGCCGTTTTGGGATAAGAGCAACCCAGAAGACATTAAAGAACGTTTCAATATGAGTAAGGCTGCATTTAAGCGTGCACTTGGTAAACTGATGAAAGAAGAAAAGATTTACCAAGAAGAAGGCTGGACTTACTTTAAAAAATAAAGTGAATAAAAAGATTTATTTTTCTCTAGTTTGTTAGGAGGAAAATAGGTCTTTTTTTTATTTCATTTTTTTGTAAAAAAAGACAAATTAATTGAAAATTCGGTATTTTATTGGTATTCTTTGAAGTGTTAGGGATTATTTTAAAAAAGGAGAAGTTTCTTCTAGTTTCAATCCTATTACAAATAGTAGTGTAGAGAATGTAACGGAACAAGGATGTATTCCTGGATGGATTCGAGGAGACGGAACAAGTTGTGATCCAAAAGATGTTTCTCATCAGGAAAGTTTTACAGGAGGTTCGTCTATTTTATTAGAGCGTAGCCAATACGGTGGTTCAAATGTAGGATATGGTCAGCATATAGACTTAAATCAGAAAAAGGCAGAAACATTAACGCTAACAGGAATGTCTAAATCTGAAAATGTAGAAAATGATGCGCCAGATAAACTATCACGAGACTATGCGATTTGGGCGGATGTACATTATCAAGATGGCAGCGGTGAAAATTATCAAGCGAAATTCCCAAGTGGGACAAATGATTGGAACCGTAGTGCGGTTGTCATTCCAGCTAAGAAACCAATTAAGCGTATTCAAGTGTACCTATTATTTAGAAACAATAATAAAGGAAAAGTATGGTTTGATGATGTTCGTTTATTAGAAGGAAATGCTCTTATTAAAAATGAGTACGACAACGACGGAAATGTGGTTGCTGCATATGATGAAGAGGGGCAAAAAAATACATTCACGTACGATGCATCAGGAAATAAAAAGAGCGAGACAGATGAAAAAGGAAATACAAAATTATATGATTACAATAAAGATAATCTATTAACAAATGTTACATTAAAGAATGGTACCTCTGTAAGCTATCTTTATGATCATAATGGAAATACAACAGAGAAATCTGTCATGTTTGGTGGGAAAACACAAACACACAAATATGAATATGATGTAGATAATAAAAATACAGTGTATATCGATGCGTTAAACCGTCGTATTGAACACACATATGATGAAAATGCAAACAAAATTCAGACAAAAATGCCAAATGGTTCGATTTTAGAATCTGTATATGATTCAGCGGATCGCGTCATTGGTGAAAAGCGAAATGGAAAAGATTCAGTTACATTCGAACGTGATGAGAATGGACAAGTTACGAAAGTCAAAGACCATGTCAACGGCGTAGAACGTACGAAAACATACGATAAGGCAGACCGCGTCACAAGTGCAACGGATAGCCGGGGCGGAAAGATTGACTGGACGTATCATGACAAAGCAAACAGTAAGACAGAAAAGCTAAAAGAACAAACAGTAACGCAAGGTGGATACACAAATAAAGTATCGTATGACTACAACACGTTAGATCAAAATATTCGTGTGACAGATGGCTCTCAAACGTATCGATTTGATTATGATGATCAAGGGAATGTTCGTACGTATACAGCAGGAAATGGTTCAGGTTCTACCTTTAACTATGACCATGCGAACAAGATTAAAGATTTAGTAGTAGGTATGTCAAACAGTATTCTACTTTCTGAACGATATGAATATGACCAAGCGGGTAACCGTACGAAGATTAAACATGAAGGTGCGGGCGGAAAAGTAACAGAAACAAACTTTGTATATGACCCGATCAACCAACTATTAAACGAGACATTACCAAACGGAACAAGTAAATCGTACACATATGATGGATTTGGAAACCGTACGAGTGTGAAAGTTGTAGAGAACGGAAAAGAAACAAAGTCTATGGCCGCAACGTTTAATGAAGGAAATCAGCTTGTGAAATTCGGAAACGAATCGTTAACGTATGATGCGAATGGCAATCGTACATCTGACGGGAAGTACAAGTATACATGGAATGAAGATGACCAGATTGTAGCGATTACGAAACAGGATGAGAGTAATCCATTTGCAACATATAAATATGACGATGATAATCGCCGTATTGAAAAGAATATAGGTGGAACCGTAACACGCTACTTCTATGATGGAGATAGTATCAATCCATTGTATGAAACAGATGGAAGTGGAACTGTACTTCGTCAATATGTATACTCTACAAGTGGTACACGTCTAGCAATGAAATCGCAAGGACAAATAGTATACTACCACTATAACCCTCGTGGTGATGTAGTTGCGATGACAGATCAAAATAGAGAAGTTGTAGCCACGTATGAATATGATGCGTGGGGTAACGTATTAAAGAGTGATACGAAAGGTATCGCCGCAGATAATCCATTTGGGTATGCGGGATACATGTATGATAAAGAAATTAGTATGTATTACTTGATTGCGAGATACTATAATCCAGATCATGGTGTGTTCTTATCGGTGGATCCTGATCCGGGTGATAGTGATGATCCTGTGACGCAGAATGGGTATACGTATGGTGATAATAATCCGGTGATGAATGTGGATCCGGATGGGCATTGGGCATATCGTCCTTGGGGGACGACACAATTGTGGGTTTATGATAAAAGAACAGCTTATGCCAACTCTAGGGGAGTAAGAGCGGGAATAAAAAGTTGGGCTGAGAGCTATGGTTTTAATTTTTCTGGAGCTGGTAACATAGCTGGGAAGGTCATGCCTTTTGGAATAGCTGGATATGCAGGTTGGTCCGGATCTATAAAACAATCAAAACAAAAAGCAGGTAGCGTAAAAGTTGGAAATAGAGTCGGAAAATATGCAGTTGTGAATAATGCGAAAAAAACAGCGACTAAAGCACTAATTATGAGGGGAAGTAAGGCTTTGGGGATATATGGATTTCTTCCAGATACAGGAGTGTTTTTAGATGGATATTATAAAGGTTATAAAACAGCATATAAAAATTATAATCCTAAAAGAAACTCTAGGAAAAGTAAGAGATAGGGGCGGTATATGTCTAGTAGTGAAATTATTTATGGTGTTTTTGCTTTTGGTTGGATTATATACGCTGTAATTATTACTTGGAGGGCAAAAGAATATAAGAGATTGAGTGTAGCGTTAATATTATTCGTTTATATGATTTTGATAGCTTTTACTTCTTATTTTGATTTTTTTAGTTGGAAGGTTAAATGTTTAGTTGTATTTTCTTTATGTGTGCTTTTTATCATAGCTGGCTTTTTTGAAAAAGAAAAGTAAAGAAAAGCTGATTCAGTGTATCTCAAAAATTAAACAGGTAGTTTAATTTTGGGATACACTTTTTTATTTTAAATAATACATTCCTGCTACTATGGCAACAGTAGGAAAGTCTATGTAAGATCAATTAGCTGAATGCTAGATGTCTATAGGTTTCGGAAAGAGATTTAAGAGGAGTGATAGGATGAATGAATTCGATGAGCGATTAATATGGATGTACGGAATCATAGTAATGGCCTTTTTCGGAGTAAAGTTTATTGGGCTTATTATTCGGAGTAAGGTGTATTCATTAGCTATGTTTTTCATCCCATTTGCTGTTCTCTATGCATTGTATTTTACGCCACTATCATCAAGTTCTATATTGATCCGTCTATTGATATTTGGATTATCTTTTGTAATGGTGTCCGTTATATTTTATTTCATTGAGGTAAGGTGATGGGTATTAATAGAGTCGAGGTTAAATGAAAGGCCCCCAGGTGCTAGACTTGATGGAATGAAAAGGGCAAAAAAGCAAAGGAAAAAAGCATTTAAAAATTCAACGACAGCGAAACTTATGAAGATTTCGAATGCAGTGGGAAGACGTTAATGAAGGGAGACTAAAAGTGTTTATAGAAATTTTAGAATTTGCTTCTATCTTGGCTTTAGTAGCTGTATTAACATTAACTGTTATGTTGCAAGATATATTTTTTATAAATATAAATAAACAATATACTGAAACACGTATTGGGACGATTATTTTTGGTACCCGTATGTTGTTCGGGGCATGGGTAATATTTGTTACGGAAATTACTATAATTGCTGTCTCAAAAGTGATTGTAATTCAATTAATTATTTTACTTCTTATTTGGGCATGCTCGAAGTATGTACAAAAAAATTGTGAAAATTGGCTAATTACTATAGTTGCTTTTGTTATTTATGGTGTTGGTACTTACATGTATATTCAGTTTGCTTTTAGAGGCTATTAATATATCACCAGAAAAATTAGTGGTTAGAAAGATTCATTTGTTAAATGTGTGTATGAATGAAGCAAATGAAGATCTATCATATGATGTAGAAGAGGATGAAGAATAAATAGAGAAATGATTTGTGGAAGGAAGAGCGAATATAGGCTCTTCTTTCTTTATATATGTCACAGTGATGTCGTTGCGATGGCAAATCAAAATAAAGAAGTTGTAGCCACGTATGAATATGATGCATGGGGCAACGTATTAAAGAGTGATAGGAAAGGTATCGCAGCAGATAATCCATTTGGATATGCGGGATACATGTATGATAAAGAGATTGGTGTGTATTATCTGATTGCGCGTTATTATAATCCAGATCATGGCGTGTTCTTATCGTTGGATCCGGATCCGGGTGATGAGGATGATCCGGTTACAATGAATGGATATACGTATGCAGACAATAATCCGGTAATGAAGATCGATCCTGATGGGCATGCTCCATGGTGGGTTGCAAGTGCAGCAATGGGTGCTGGTTTTGGATTAGCTTCTTATTTATACAAAAACAGGAAGAGTGGATATAGTTGGAAAGGTGCTTTAAAAGCCACAGGGACAGGTGCTTTACGTGGTTTGGCTTTCGGAGGAGTAGGGAGAGTTTTAGGTTTTATAACTCCTGTGAAAGGGGGGCAAGACTTCTGGGGAAAACTATCCAAGGAAGAGTGACTGTCCCGTTTAAACAGGTGGGTCGTAATGTATCCCGATTGGCTAAAAATCCGAAAAAACATTTTGGAAGGCTTCCAGGAGCGAGGTTAGAGAGTATAGCTAAAGCGAAGAAGAATTCTACAAAAGCAAAGTTAATGCGTATTTCTAATGCGATAGGAAAGCGTAAATAAATTTAAAGAAGGAGAATTGAAGAATTGATAGCGGTTTTGGAATTTATTTTGATTCTTGTTTTAAATATTTTAATAGCGTCTGTTATTCTTTTGCAAGATTACTATGCGGGTAGTATAAAATTATTTTATTATCAAAAAATCGCTGCTGCGGTTATAGTTATACGTTCATTTTTGAGTATATGGATTACCTATTCTATGATAGCTACACTATTGGGGACATTAAAAATTTTAGTAGTTCAATCAGTTATATTACTTTGCCTTTGGGGGCTTATGCAGTATGTAAAGAAGTGCGGGGGAAAGTGGTATATTACAATGATGGCACTTATTATTTATGGTCTTAGCTGTTATTTTCATATTATGTATGCTATGACAGTGTAGAAGAAGTTTATAAAATGTAGGAAATATTGGTGTATATAATGTTGGTTTAATTGTAGTTGTATTAGCGATGGTGTTAAAAAAGAGACACTATAAGGTGGTAACGGTGTTAGTAGTGAGTCTAATATATATATTCATAGCAACCTATACTCCATATAGGTCGTCCTTTAGTAATAAAATTAATATATTAATACTAATCGCTTTGATGATTAGTGGAATATTAGCTAGTATTTTTGAAAAAGAAAAGTAAAGTTGATTCGGTGTATCTCAAAATCTAAACAAATAGTTTGATTTTGGGATACACTTTTTTATTTTAAATAAACAGCAAACCTTATATGTGCTTCTGATGCTATGGGAAAATAACTTGTAAAATTTAGGGATGGATTGTTAACGTATGATGCGAATGGCAACCGTACATCTGATGGAAAGTACAAGTATACATGGAATGAAGATGACCAGATTGTAGCGATTACGAAACAAGGGGAAAGTAATGCATTTGCAACATATAAGTATGACGAGGATAATCGTCGTATTGAAAAGAATATAAGTGGAACAGTAACACGTTACTTCTATGATGGAGATAGTATCAATCCATTGTATGAAACAGATGGAAGTGGAAAAGTCCTTCGTCAATATGTATATTCTACAAGTGGTACACGTCTAGCAATGAAATCGCAAGGACAAACAGTATACTACCACTATAACCCTCGTGGTGATGTAGTTGCGATGACAGATCAAAATAGAGAAGTTGTCGCAACGTATGAATATGATGCATGGGGTAACGTAGTAAAGAGTGAAGCGAAAGGTATCGCAGCAGATAATCCATTTGGATATGCGGGATACATGTATGATAAAGAAATTGGTATGTATTACTTGATTGCTCGTTATTATAATCCAGAGCATGGTGTGTTCTTATCGGTGGATCCTGATCCGGGTGATGAAGATGATCCTGTAACGCAGAATGGGTATACGTATGGTGATAATAACCCGGTGATGATGGTGGATCCGGATGGGCATTCGGCATATCGTCCTTGGGGTACGACACCTATGCCATATTATAATAACAGGACACGATATGCACATTTTAAGGGAGTTAAGTCTGGATTGAGTGCTGTGAAAAGTAGTTATGAAGGAATTTCTGGAATTGGAAATGGAGTGAATAAGTTGGTTACTTTTAGTATAGGTGCGGCTTATGGATGGAAAACATCTAAAAATAACTCGAAAAACCAAATTGCAAACTTATCTCCCGGACAGCGTGTTGCAAAACAGCAAATAATAAAAAATACAGTGAAATCAGCGGTTAAAGGAGCTTTTTTTGTTGGTAGTAAATCTGTTGGGGGAATAGGATTTATCCCGGACATGGCGGTTTATATAGATGGATATTATAAGGGGTATAAAAAAGGATATACGGAGTATAGACCGAAAAAAACTAATTCTAAGAAAAGAAGGAGATAGATTAGTAAAATGGAGATGACACATATAATGATTGGTATATATAATATTGTTTTAATTTTAGCTGTATTGGTGTTTATGTTAAAAAAGAGACAATATAAAGTGGTAACGGTGTTAGTGGTAAGTCTAATATATGCCATCCTAATAAGTTTTACTTCATATATGTCGCTCTTGAGTTACAAAATTAACATATTGATATTTATTTTTTTAGGAATTAGTTTGTTTTTAGCTGGTATTTTTGAAAAAGAAAAGTAAAGTCGATTAAGTGTATCTTAAAATCTAAACAGATAGTTTGATTTTGAGATACACTTTTTTATTTTAAATAACACATTCCTTCTACTTTTGATTTTGGACGAAATAATATTTTCTTTGTCTTCGAGTCTATACAAAAGGAATCGCAGTAGATAATCCATTTGGGTATGTGGGATACATGTATGATAAAGAGATTGGTATGTATTACTTGATTGCGAGATACTATAATCCAGACCATGGTGTGTTCTTATCGGTGGATCCTGATCCGGGTGATGAAGACGATCCGATTACAATGAATGGATATACGTATGGTGATAATAATCCGGTGATGATGGTGGATCCGGATGGGCATTTAGCGTGGTTTGTTCCACTTGCTATACATGGGGCTAGAATGGCTGCTCCACATGTAGGACGTTTTGTAGGTAAACAATTGGCTAAGCGTGCTGTAAAGCAAACAGTGAAATATAAAGGGGAAATTGGGGCGCCGAAGAGAAAGGTAGTATTTGATCAGCGGAAAATACCAACAGATGGTGCAAAGAAAAATAGTGTGACATATCACTTTAAAAATGGAAAGTTAGATAAAAAGCGATATTATGATCACCGGGGTAGAGCTATAAAAGATATAGATTATAGTAATCATGGAAATGCTAAGAAACACCCTGTAGTTCCTCACAAACATTATTTTAAATGGAGAAATGAAAAATCACAGCATACTACGTGGTATCCTTTAAGAAAGAAGTGGTGATACTATGAGATTTTATGTAGCAGATGATTCAGGTTATATAAACGAAATGCTTTCATTTATATTTGAGGATATGAGCAAGTATGATTGGATATTTGCAGATATGGTGCCGCATGTATATAAAGGCGGAGTGGAAGTGATGGATACCATATTTGAGCAAGAAAAATTTTATATTTTAGGTGAAGATCTTTATAGCTTTTTGAAAGAGTATAAAGTTTTACTTATATTTGGAGTGGTGATTGCTGTGGAGAAAGGAAATGAAAAAATCCTCGAAAATATTCCGGAACCTCCAATTATTACAGAAAACAGAGAGTATTGGAAAGATGAGTACAATTTAACGTTGCCAGGATCAGTAATGGAGTTTGGTTTTTTTGATACTTCAATTTTAATGTTTGCAAGTGACGATAACTATAACATAGAGAAATTTAAAAGCAGTTTTCAAAATGTAGTATTTTATGTAGAAGATGAATTATAAAAGCGTTAGTGAAATTTGAAAGGGCAACAGGTAACGGTTACGTATGTTAAGAAGAACGGGAATATATATATATCAAATGGGTGGGTAAAATAATGAATAATTTGTTAAAAGATGCAATTTATCGAGGAGACATTGTAAATGCGATAGCACATGCAAATAAAATAAGCGTGGAGGAATTAGATGATTTATTAATAGAATGGACTTTTAATGAACCAAATATTATTGTATACACTTTCTTGACTAGTTATTTAGAGAGTCGAAATGATGCTAGATTACATTCACTAGCATCAGATATTTTATGTCATCCACTATGTCATTTAGAGGGGGCATACCTAGCTGCTTTTTATCATGCAAAGAAGTGTATCGAATTGGAGCCTAATAATATGCAATATAGGGAGTTTTTATTGTTTTTTGCTAATGTTCCAGATGATGTTTTTGAAGAAAAATCAGCTATGAATTGGGCGAAGGAAATATTAAAAGATGACCCAAATAATGAAGTAGCTAAAAATTATATAGAAGAGAATTTATGAAAAATGGATAGTGAGTTCGTTATTTGGATTGGAAAAGGAATCTAGCTATAGGATGCAGAAAAAGTGAGAGAGGGAAGAGCTGATGTAGGCTCCTCTCTCTTTTGGTATACATTAATTTTTGTTGATTATAAAGTTATAAGGACAAACGTTATACTACCACTATAACCCTCGTGGTGATGTAGTTGCGATGACAGATCAAAATAGAGAAGTTGTTGCAACGTATGAATATGATGCATGAGGTAATGTGTTAAAGGGTGATACGAAAGGTATCGCAGCAGACAATCCGTTTGGATATGCGGGATTCGCAGCATATAATGCTTATAAAAAGAATGGCTGGAAAGTAGCAATAGCAGTTGGCGTTGGTTTAGTCGGCGGATCAGCTTTCAAAGGTGGCATTTATACTAAAAACGGTAAGATAGTTACTTACTGGAATAATGGGTGAAAAAAGAAAAAGCGCTAAGAATTTAATAAGTGAATGGATTGTGAATATTACAATGGCAAAAATTAATTTAGAATTATTGCAAGAGATACAGAATGCTAAAATGCAATTAGAAATTCCATATCCTTCAGATGATATTGAGCGCATCGAATTAGATCATAATATAGATTGCTTTGCTGAAGATTATTATAGTTATTGTTCGGTAATTGAAGGAAGTTTGAGTTATGTTTTATCTCAAACAAAAATTACTATTTATCAAAGGAGATTATTGTATAAAAATTTTTATCAAACGTATCCCGAATATACGTTCTTATTTAGAGAGAAGTCAAAATATGAAGAATTGCAACAGCAATTAAATGTTTATGAATATACTCGGAAGTTATTAATTAGAGCAGTTGAAACATATTAGTCAAGAGTTACAGTAAGGCGATATATGTCGAGGATAGCTATTTTTTTTGGTAAGCGAGGTTTTATGAATATGTCATCAGAAAAGTGTATTCAAAAAGAACTGATGGAAATAATAGATTACTACTTACACGTAATAGAACGTGTATAAATGAAATACTTATACTTGTATGTAGTTCTTTATGATGGGGAAACTAAAGTTTTAAAGGTTATTGGATGTTTTTAAAATTAGTTTAGTTAAACTCAGTGTATCCTATAAGTTTTATGAGATACACTTTTTTGATACAAAGTAATCCGCTATACGAAACAGATGGAGAAGGAAATGTGATCGCAAGTTACGAATATGATGCTATTACTCTAGGGCATCGCTCGCAGAAGGATAAACATTGGAAGAAGGTGGCATGGTGGAAATAGGAAAAGAACTTGAGTTGGTATTTTTAGGGGATGAAAAAAAGATAATCATTGTATCATTTGGGTCTATGTATCCAAATGATGATGAGATGTATTTACGTGATTTACAACTGAATCGCTTAGCTATATCCTCAAATAATTTCCATTATGAGTATAAAGGGCCAATGTTTTTGACGAGTGAAATAATTGGATTTGGGAAAAAACTAGAAGCATTACTACGAAAAGAAATTAAGGAAGCTGTATTGAGTGCCGATGAAGAAGAAATAGAATTTGAAGTGAAACTTAAAAGGGATCGGTTTCTAGTATGTTTTACTTTTGTTAAAAATGACTTAATTAATGAAAAGTGGGAGTATGAAACATCATTTTGGGTGGAAGCTAAAATTGTAGAAGAGGTATGTTATACAATCAAAAAAATATATGTTTAATTATTATATGTTTTTTTGAGCGGTGTTCTGATTATAGTATTTCTTAAGTTATTGATTACAAAGGCTATGAATCTAATAAAAGGATATAAGAGATTTATCACAGTGCTTGTACTGTTTATATATAAAATCTTGATAGATTTTACACTGTATTTTGACTTTTTACAACGGTGAAAGCATCAAAAACATTAAGTACTTAGGATGATAATATGCATATTTGGACACTAACAAATTGGGAGAAATATTATAATCTAGAAGAGAAGCGTAATCGTACTGGACTACGATTGAAATTTGATACAGATGTTGATCCTGAAGTAAGAAGAGCCATTAAGGAATTTTGTAAATGGTTGCGCCGAGAATACTTTTTCCCAATTAGAGTACCTATTTATGTGAAAACTTCATATAAAATAAAGACAATGGATGGAGAGCTAGTCTATGGTACTTTCTTTGGGCCGTTTGATCGAAATGTTGAGCCGTATATTCGTATTTCGGCAGGGGATTATTATGATACGGTGCAGAAAAATGGAAAAGATAAAGCTTTAGGGTACTATCTGGTTACTATTGCGCATGAGCTCACGCATTATTTCCAATGGATTAATGATATAAAACTAACGAGAATTGGATATGAGAGGCAGGCTACTGCTTATTCAGGATATATTATTGATGAGTATAAAGGAACTAGAGAGCATCCGTAAAGTAGAAACTGTATAGCTAACCGGAAGTATGAGGATTCCACATTTGTAATGAATGTTTAGTAACCCTTTGAAAAGGAGATATGCATATGAAATTTTATAACGCTGGATACCTCATAATTTCCTATGATAGGGAACTTATCTATAAAGAATGCAATATTGAGGGACTATCACAAACGATTTTAACGATATGTAATGGGATACGGCCTACATTTCCGGATTATTGGTTTTTCCCTTGGTGTAATTCAAATAAAAATGATCCTATTGCTCAGATGATAAATGTAAGGTTGAAGATTAGTAAAGAGGAACATGAAAGTGGACAATCTTTTTTAGATACACTAATGGAAGAAAAAAGTTCTCGTGGCCGAATACTTTTAAAAATTTAGGAGATGCGAGATTCTTTAAGCGAAATTATTTAAAAGGGATAGAAAATTTAGAGATTATTAGTTTGCATCTTTCAGAAGAGTATCGGACGGATTTTTTAATGAATGAGCGAGAAGAAAATGACTTTAAAGTTTCTATATATGACTTTCTCGAAAGTTCATTACCTGTTGATGTTGAAAACGATGAAATATTAGGATTTGATATATGTGGCTTTAGTAACAATAATTTTTATTCTTTTATTCATAACAATTTACAAGAGGATTTTGAAGCGTTTGGCAAGAAATTAAATGATTTATCACTTGTTGATAAGTATGAAGATGCAAAGCAGATTATCCATTTAATTGATGATGGGGAAATTAAGGCAGAAGAGGTATTGTGGTATCCGTGGTTAATTTTGAAATGTTAAAGAAAGAGGTATGAGCATCGGATTAAAAGGGAGGCATGATAGTGCAAGATAATGTACTAGAACAATTAATAAACCGTCTTTCCGTATTATGCCCTGAAAAAGAACGTGAAATATTAGCGGTGGATTTAAATTATATATATGAGAGTAGTGAAAGATTCGAAAAATTGCTTGAAAATATTATGAAATCTCAGCAAAATAAAGACGACTTAATAGATATATTAATTGAAGTAGAGGTAGAACTAGATCACATCAATTGGCATTATAAAAGTCTGAAGAAAAAGCTGAAAGTATTAATGAAAGAATAAAAAGCACGACCTTATTTAAAAAAATAAGATCGTGCTTTATTTTAGTTCCCTTTCCCAAAAAGATGAGAAAATGTATCTTTCAAATCGCTATCGTTTATTTTAATATCCGCCTTTTTTAATTCATCTTGTAATAATTTTTGACCGAAGGAAGGGTCGGCAATACGTTCTTCTTCTAAGTCTTTACGTATAGAGTCTTTCACTTTATCGTAAGGTTTTAAATCTTTTTTATCAGTTAGTTTAATAATGTGATAGCCGTTTGGTGATTTAACGGGATTGCTAATTTGTCCAACCTTTAATTTGTAGGCAGCTTTTTCAAATTCAGGTGTCATTTTGCCTGCCCCGAAGTATCCGAGGTCTCCGCCATTATCTTTTGATAATATATCTTGAGACTCTTGTTTCGCTAATTCTTCAAATGAAGTGCCGGTATCTAATTTCTTCTTTATTTCTTTCGCTTCATTTTCGTCACTTACTAAAATATGACTAGCTTTAATTTCTGGTTTATAGTGGTCTTTCACATCTTTTTCTGTAACGCTTTGTTTAATCGCTTCATTTAATGAAAGTTTGAATCTAATTTGATTTTTGAAATCTTCTTCATCTTTTAAACGATTATTTTCTAGTGTTGCTTTGAATTGTTCTCCATATTGATCTTTTGCTTTTTCTACTTCTGTATCTACTGCATCATTAGATACTTTATATTTTTTAGTAATAACATCTTGTGCTACCATTTCGTATAGCATGTCTTTTCCATATCGATCTTTCAATTGTTTTTCGAAATCGCTCTTCGCAATGGTTGAGTTTGTTGTTGTAGCGATTGTGGCCGAGTCATTTTTTTGTCCGCAAGCAGATAGCATTAATATACTTATTAGTGCAGTGATAATGAATGTATTTTTTCCTTTCATGCTAACACCTCATCCGAATATGTTATCGCTATTGTAGAATATAGAAGTGAACATGAAGTGAATTTTTAATGTTTTTTCCCTGTAAAATGTAAAAAAAAGTACATCAACATTAACGTTGATGTACGATGTAATCAAAGGTGATCGGTTTTCTTAGAATATGCACGTTTCCCTTGCTGAATATTTTTTTGCTCTTGTTCATTTTTTTGAGTGCGCTTTGCATTATTGTCGCGTGCTTTTTTCTCGTTATCGCTCGTATGTGGCATATGTATCAACTCCATTTCTAAACGTTGTATGTTTATCATTTCCTTTTTCGTAAAGACTATGTATAGCGGTGCATTCATGAATACTAAAGGTGGATTAGAAATGGATTTGAAGCTGAATTATACTGAACTTATTAAGAAGTTAGTCGTTGTGATTATTGCAGGTTTATTAAATGCGATTGGGATGAATTTATTTTTAACACCAGCGAAAGTATATGCGAGTGGCTTTGCTGGATTGTCTCAATTATTATCGCAAGTATTAGGTGACTTTTTATCCATTCATATATCTACGGGCGTATTGTTTAGTTTATTTAATATTCCCGTCGTTATTTTAGCGTGGAAAAAGGTTGGAAAGGCTTTTACGTTTTTTAGTTTTCTCTGTGTTATATTTATGACTTTGTTTTTAGAAATTATCCCAGTTAGAGCGGTTTCGAATGATATTATATTGAATGCGATTTTTGGTGGTATTATTTCCGCGATTGGGGTAGGAGTTGCTTTAAAGTGGGGGGCTTCTACAGGTGGCCTAGATATTATTGCCATGATTTTATCAAAGATAAAAGATAAGCCTGTCGGTACATATTTTTTCTTCTTTAATGCAATTATCATTATCGCTGCTGGCTATGTGTATGGATGGGAAAAAGCATTATATACTTTAGTCACTTTGTATATATCAACGAGAATTATTGATGCGATTCATACCCGTCATGTGAAGATTACGGCATTAATTGTTACAAAGAACGGGGCAGATGTGCGAAAAGCGATTCACTCTCGCTTAGTGAGAGGGATTACAACTATACCAGCAACAGGTGCTTATACAAATGAAAATAAAGAAATGTTAATGATTGTTATTACTCGTTACGAGCTGTACGAATTAGAGAGGGTTATTAAACAAGTGGACCCAGGTGCATTTACAAATATACTGCAAACGGTCGGAGTGTTTGGGTTATTTCGAAAAGATTAAAGAGGACCAAAGCTGGTCCTCTTTTTTAATGCGAATTCGTAATGTTTTGCAATTGCTCCTGCATTTCACGTAGCTGAACTTTTTCAGCAGTTGAAGAGTTTGCATAAGCAGAGTGCAAAGAGTTTTTTGCTCTATAAACGAGTTCCTGTTGTTCAGCACCACTTGAACAAGAAACGGCACTTGAAACAGCGTCTCTAGCTTGTTGGAATAGTAAGTTTCCCATTAAACCCCTCCAAACGAAGAGTTACTTCTCGCTTTTTCTGCCTCAGCTAATGTACCTCTGTACGGGAATCTTGCATCATGCTTCATAACAGCATCGGCTCCTTGCTGGATAAAACGTTTTGATTTGTTCTTTTTACCCATTCGAAAAACCCCCTTTATTTAGCTGAAAACAATTGACGCGCTGACTTTTGCGTCTAATAATAGTATGAGCGTTTGGCGAGAAACTATAAGCAGGGAATTTTTAGATTACAATCCAAGAACCTCTTCTAAATATAGAGCGATACCATCTTCTTCATTCGTTAATGTCGTATGATTTGCGAGTGATTTTAATTCAGGAATTGCATTACCCATTGCGATTCCGTGACCAGCAAATTCGATCATTTCAAAGTCGTTATCCTCATCACCAAAAGCGATAATTCGCTCTTTAGGAATATTATAATGGCCTGAAATTTTTTGTAATCCGACAGCTTTATTTAATCCGCTTTTTACAATTTCAATAATTGGCCAAGGTGCACCCCATTTTCTATGGTCGATGACTTCAGCATGCATATCTGTTAAATGTTGGCGAATTGCAGCAGAGTGCTCGTCATGTGCATCGATTAATAAGCAAGTTGGATGGTCGTTTAAAGTATTTAATAAATCTCCTGTGAAAATCTTTGGAGAACCGAATTCAAAAATATGTTTTTTATCTTCATCAATTTCACGGACATACACATCATCGATGACTTCAGCATAGACATTTTTCACGCCGAAATCAAAGCAAGCTCGGACGATTTCTTGCGCTGTTGAAAGTTCAAGAGGAGAGTGATGTGTTCCCCAACTTGAATCAAGAGGGTGATGCACGTAAGCTCCATTAAAGTTTACGATTGGTGTGTTAAGGCTAAGTTCTTTATAATAATCGTAACTAGCGCGGAATGGGCGCCCTGTTGAAATAACGACAATATGACCTTGTTCTTTTGCTTTTGCAATTGTGTTTTTCGTTCTTGGAGAAATTATTTTGTTGTCTGTTAATAAAGTTCCGTCTAAGTCTAATGCGATTAAATGTTGTTTACTCATAATTTCACCTCTTATAATAATTTTTTTGTTTCTATCTGTATTTCCGTTTTTAATATGCAGAAATAAGAGGTTAGACTGGGTGAAACTACTGTAGATGAAAGTTTCACTATATATCCATCTTACGTCGCGAAGCGCTGTGGTGTCTACTATTTCTCATTGGAAATCAGGGAAAAGTCAATATCTTTTTAGAAAGTTCAAACAATGTTTCTTTCATTATGTACAAATTGTGAAAAGGGTTACATTGTTTGGATGATGCGACTTATAATGAACATGTAATCTTCTCGTATATGTTTGACTCTCCTTTGGAACTGGCCTAAACTTAGGTTGGTTTCTTTTTTTTCAACAAATATACCAATAATTCCTGCTTAAGCTTGTGTAATTATATATATGTACATGGATAAACGGTAGTACTGTTTCCTAAACATGACAGAAAAGCTTTCTTTTAAAATGGATATACTAATGAGGCAAGACGTCATGGAAGGAGAATGGAAATGGGACAAAATCGCAGGTTTCGCTCAGGGCAAAAGGCGCCAAATGATGGCATTTACGTAGAAATTGGTGAAACGGGAAGTATGGTGAAAGATCCACAAATGGTGAAATTAACTGCCGGGGAAAGGTTTCCAGAGAACGCAAATCATAACCGTCAGTGGACATATAAAAGAAAACCGTAACAGAAGCCGCAATCGTTATTGCGGCTTTTTTTGATTAGGAAAATGAATGTTACTTTTTTCTTTTTCCAATAATAAGTTGGAACTACATAAGCAAAATTATTGTATAAAAAAGTCAGTTGGCGTATAATCAAATCAAAGGTCAAAGAAAGTCAAACATTTGGAGGGCTGTAAAGATGGACTTAAATCAAATGACAACGAAAACACAGGAAGCGATTATGAGTGCTCAATCTTTAGCGGTATCTCATCATCATCAAGAAGTAGATACTGTTCATCTATTGCTTACGTTATTAGAGCAGCAAGACGGATTAACAGTACGTATTTTTCAAAAAATGAATGTCGATATAGAAGCGTTAAAGCAAGGCGCTGAAAGTTTAATTAAGAAAAAGCCTTCTGTAACTGGAAGCGGGGCAGAGGCAGGGAAATTATATGTAACAGGTGCTTTGCAACAACAGCTTGTAAGGGCAGGAAAAGAAGCGGAGAAATTGCAAGATGACTACATTTCAGTCGAACATGTACTGCTTGCTTTTTCTGAAGAAAAAGGCAATATAAATCAATTATTCACAAAATTTCATATTACGAAAGATAATTTATTACAGTCTTTAATGACAGTTCGGGGGAATCAAAGAGTGACTAGTCAAAATCCAGAAGCAACTTATGAAGCGTTAGAAAAATATGGTCGTGATTTAGTGGCTGAAGTAAGAGCAGGGAAAATTGATCCTGTAATTGGCCGAGATAGTGAAATTCGCCGTGTGATCCGCATTCTTTCACGTAAAACGAAAAATAACCCTGTTTTAATCGGGGAACCAGGTGTTGGTAAAACAGCAATTGTTGAAGGATTAGCACAGCGTATTGTGAAAAAAGATGTCCCAGAAGGATTAAAAGATAGAACAATTTTCGCTTTAGATATGAGTGCACTTGTGGCCGGAGCGAAATTCCGCGGTGAGTTTGAAGAGCGCCTGCAAGCTGTATTAAATGAAATTAAAAAGAGTGAAGGTCGCATTTTATTATTCATTGATGAACTTCATACAATCGTCGGCGCTGGTAAAACAGAAGGAGCGATGGATGCAGGAAATATGTTAAAACCGATGCTAGCGCGTGGTGAACTGCATTGTATCGGTGCAACGACATTAGATGAATACCGTAAATATATTGAGAAAGATCCAGCATTAGAAAGACGTTTCCAACAAGTATTAGCAGAAGAGCCAACTGTTGAGGATACAATTTCCATTTTACGTGGTTTAAAAGAGCGTTTTGAAATTTATCACGGTGTAAATATTCATGACCGCGCGATTGTAGCAGCATCTGTTTTATCAGATCGATATATTTCAGATCGTTTTTTGCCCGATAAAGCAATTGATCTTGTTGATGAAGCTTGTGCAACAATTCGAACAGAAATTGATTCTATGCCAACAGAATTAGATGAAGTAACGCGCCGCATTATGCAGCTGGAAATTGAAGAAGCTGCTCTTGGGAAAGAAAAGGACTTAGGTAGTCAAGAGCGCCTAAAAACATTGCAACGTGAATTATCGGATTTAAAAGAAGTTGCAAGTAGTATGAGAGCGAAATGGGAGAAAGAAAAAGAAGACATTCATAAAGTGCGTGACTTACGTGAACATTTAGAGCGCTTGCGCCGTGAGTTAGAAGAAGCAGAAGGAAATTACGATTTAAATAAAGCAGCTGAGCTTCGCCACGGGAAAATTCCAGCTATCGAAAAAGAGTTAAAAGAAGCGGAAGAGATGGGTGCACATAATAAACAAGAGAATCGTTTATTACGCGAAGAAGTAAGTGAAGAAGAAATTGCAGACATTGTTTCAAGGTGGACTGGTATTCCTGTCGCAAAACTTGTTGAAGGTGAACGTGAGAAATTATTACGTCTTGAACAAATTTTATCAGAGCGTGTTATCGGTCAAGAGGAAGCGGTAAGCCTTGTATCAGACGCAGTTCTTCGTGCTCGCGCTGGCATTAAAGATCCGAATCGTCCAATTGGTTCATTCATTTTCTTAGGCCCTACAGGTGTTGGTAAAACTGAGCTTGCAAAAACGTTAGCACAAACGTTATTTGACAGTGAAGAGCAAATGATTCGTATCGATATGTCTGAGTATATGGAGAAACACGCAGTGTCACGCTTAATTGGTGCGCCTCCTGGATATGTTGGATATGAAGAAGGCGGACAATTAACAGAAGCAGTAAGACGTAAACCGTATTCTGTTATTTTGTTAGATGAAATCGAAAAAGCACATCCAGAAGTATTCAACATTTTATTACAAATGTTAGACGATGGACGCATTACAGATTCACAAGGACGTACAGTAGACTTTAAAAACACAGTTATTATTATGACTTCAAATATTGGATCGGCTCACTTATTAGAAGGGCTAGAAGAAGATGGTTCTATTAAAGAAGAGTCAAGAGAACTTGTAATGGGACAATTAAGAGGACATTTCCGACCAGAATTCTTAAACCGTGTCGATGAAATTATTTTATTTAAACCTCTTACAAGGAATGAAATTAAAGGTATTGTTGATAAGATTGTACAAGAATTACAAGGGCGTTTAGCAGATCGCCACATATCATTAGAATTGACGGAATCTGCAAAAGAATTTGTTGTAGAAGCTGGATTCGATCCGATGTACGGAGCTCGTCCGTTAAAACGATACGTACAGCGTCAAGTTGAAACGAAATTAGCGAGAGAATTGATTGCAGGAACGATTACTGATAATAGCCACGTAGTGGTCGATGTTGAAAATAACGAATTAGTCGTTCATGTAAAGTAAAAAAAGAGTTCGGATAAAATCCGGACTCTTTTTAGTGTTGTTCTACTGGCTCGTTTGGAATCGCAGCTGCAATCGCTAATACTAATACCGCAAGAACAACTGAGAAAATAGACGCTTGGTTAAAATCGTATGTACCGCCAGTCATAGAGCCGATTACGTAGCTCATCATATGTACAAGCGCGAACGACCAAATTAATGCCCAAATGAAACGCATATTTTACACCTCTATTCGTTCAATCTGTCCTTATTGTAACACAATTGAAAAAAGAATATAGAAAAATATTTGTAGATTTTTCAACGCAAATTTGCATTCTGTTCATACATTATAAAAGAGTACTTTTATACGTTTAGAAAATAAGGCGGGGGAAAAATGAGTATTACAGAACGTTTTTTTTACTTAGAAAAAGAACCATGTGTAATTTATTTACCGGAAAAGCCAAATGGATTTTCTGTTATGCTCCTAGGAGATTATAACTATTTTATTGAGAATGGTACAAGTTTATGGACACAGCATGCAGGGAGAGCTTATTTTTTACAGGGCCTTATTGAAAAAGGTTACACAGTCTTTTCGTCTAACTTATACGGAAGGCATTGGGGGAACGACCGAGCTGTTCGTCTAGCAAAACGTTTGTATGATGTCGTTCTAAGAAAAGAGACATTGAATACGAAAATGCACATTATGGCAGATGGTATGGGAGCACTTGTGGCACTGGAGATGATGAACAAGTACCCTGAATGTATACGTTCGGTCGTTATGTTAAATCCGTGTTTAGATTTACCAGAATATGTGGAGTTTGAGAAAGAGCATAAGTTTTTTTACAAAAGATTAGTGAAGGAATTAAGTTTGGCGTATGATTCCAAAGAAGAAGAATTAGAATCAAAAATAAATAAGAAATCATTTGCGCTTCTTCCGTCTTGTGTACCTGTTAAAATTTTCGTATCAACACAAGAAAAAAGAGGAAGAAAACAATTGTTACGTAAATACGAGAAAATGAGGCAATTAAATCAATGCGATACTTCTGTTTTATTCCATCTGCAAGATGTGAAATATAAAATGGTTAGACAAACGACTGATTTCTTTAAAAAATATGAAGAAGAATTGTGAAGCTCCCATATACATAAATGAGGAGCTATTTGTTTCAAGGGGAAAGGGTTGGTGGTATGAAACGCGTGCTGATTATAGGTGCACTTACGTTTGTAGGTTATCACCTTGTAAATAAAATGATTGCAGAAGAAATAGAAGTGTATGGTCTTGATTTTGATGAATTTGATAGTATGACAAAAATTAATGAAGAGAAATTATTGTTGATTGGGCGAAATGCGTTATTTACGTACTATTCTATAAGGGATGAAGACGGATGGCGATCGGTAGAGGAAGAGAGTTTCGATACAGTTTATTTTTGTTTGTATGAGCCGAATCAGCAAAGTGGATTTCGGAATGAAAGGGTCATATTACAATATTTAAAACGAATCGTAAGGATGTGTGAAAAAAATAACGTAAAGTTAAATCTAATTTCTTCTATTGAAATAGGAAGCACTGAAGAATCCGAAAACAAACGTCTATTTTCGAAGGTGGAAGAAGGGTTGAAAAAAGGCGAATTACAATATAGTGCATATCGAGTTCCTACATTATATGGGCCGTGGCAACCGTCGTTTATGATGTATCATCAGCTTATTTTATCAGAACTTGATGAAAAAGAGTGCCGTTGTATAAATGGAGAAATAGGAAGCGATTTACTTTACGTTGAAGATGTATGTGAATATTTATGGGAACATGGAATGAATGTAAAGCACCTCGGTGTATATAATTTACTTAGCGGAAAAGAAGAGTTATGGGAAAAAGGTATGACCTTGCTGCATGCAGATGATAAAGTAAATAAAAAAAATGTGGAAGTAAGAGATGAAGCTGTAGAGGTTATTTCTATTCAAAAAAATACACCAGTAGAATTCGGTTTAAATAAACAATTGGCACATATGAAAAAATATAAAGAGTTATACGAAGGGTAGCACACGTGTTAAACTATTGTATGGATAATTGATTGAAAAGCTTTAATGGAGAGGAAGAGATTACATGAACGAAAAAAGTATGCAATTTTTACAAATCGCAATGAAGCATTTACCAGAAGCTAAGGCAATTTTAGATTCTAATGGAATTGCGCTTGATATGGAGAAAGCACAGCCGGTGTTAGAGCTATTGATGAAAGTAATGGGCGAAGCATATGAGCTTGGGAAAGCGGATAAAGAATAAAACTGAAAAATAAAACCTTCTTTTGGGGAGGGGAGAGGGGCTCGAGCCGTGAGTAGAAGCGGTAAGGGCCTTTTTTAGTCTCGAGCGAGGTAAGAACAGAGGGATGATGAGGTTAAAGGAGAACGCCTTAGTTTTGAAGGAAAGCGGATAAAGAATAAAAAATCTTCTTTTTGATGGGAGAGAGGCTCGAACCGTGGATAGAAGCGGTTGGGGCTTTTTTTAGTATCGAGCGGAGTAAGGGTAAGTGTATGGAATAATTTGTATTTTGAAAGGGCCGGAATTTTTCTGTTTCTTTTAATGAAAAATAAAGTTATTAATACGCTGTCCTATTTTTTAGCTGAAATATATTCTAGACAAAAGTACATTTATGTTTTAAAATTAGTACCAAGTCATAATAATTGATATAAAATGGAGGGCTGCGATGTGAACGTGGGCATTTTAGGGGTCGGAAGATATGTGCCAGAAAAAGTAGTCACAAATCACGATTTAGAGAAAATCGTAGATACATCTGATGAATGGATTCGTACGAGAACGGGAATTGCAGAAAGACGCATTGCCGATGATACAATAGATACTTCATATATGGCGGTAGAGGCTTCTAAAAAAGCACTTGAAGATGCAGGGATTAGCGGAGAGGATATCGATCTTATTTTAGTGGCAACAGTAACGCCAGATCGCGCATTCCCAGCAGTAGCCTGTGTAATCCAAGAAGCAATTGGCGCAAAACACGCAGCCGCGATGGATTTAAGTGCAGCATGTGCTGGCTTTATGTACGGAATGATTACAGCACAGCAATTTATTCAAACGGGAACTTATAAAAATGTATTAGTAGTTGGTAGTGACAAACTATCTAAAATTGTAGACTGGAACGATCGAAATACAGCAGTACTATTTGGGGACGGAGCAGGTGCTATCGTAATGGGAGCTGTTTCGGAAGGAAAAGGTGTACTTTCCTTTGAATTAGGAGCGGACGGAAGTGGCGGTAAGCATCTTTATCAAGACGAGTATGTTATGATGAACGGCAGAGAAGTCTTTAAATTTGCTGTTCGCCAACTTGGTGATTCCTGTCTTCGCGTGTTAGAAAAAGCGGGACTTACGAAAGAGGATGTGGACTTCTTAGTACCACATCAAGCGAATATTCGTATTATGGAATCTGCAAGAGAAAGATTAAATTTACCGAAAGAAAAAATGAGTATGACAATTGAAAAGTTCGGTAATACATCGGCTTCTTCAATTCCAATTGCAATGGTAGAGGAATTGCAAAATGGACGTATTCAAGATGGTGATTTAATTATACTAGTCGGTTTTGGCGGCGGGTTAACATGGGGAGCAGTAGCTCTTCGTTGGGGTAAATAAGGACTGAGAGAAAAAAAGGAGTGTATTATTGTATGGAAAAAAAGAGGGTCGTAATTACAGGGCTAGGAGCTGTTACACCGATCGGAACAGATGTTGAAACAGCTTGGGAAAACATTAAAAACGGTGTATCCGGAATCGGACGACTTACAAGAATAGATTCAGAACAAATTCCTGCAAAAGTAGCAGCAGAAATTAATGACTTTGAAGTCGAAAAATATATAGATAAAAAAGAAGCGCGCCGTATGGACCGCTTTACGCAATATGCAGTAGCAGCAGCGAAAATGGCAGTAGCAGATGCGAAGCTTGAAATTACAGAAGAAAATGCACCACGCATTGGTGTATGGGTTGGTTCTGGTATTGGTGGTATGGAAACATACGAAGAACAATTTAAGATTTTTACTGAAAAAGGTCCGCGCCGCGTGAGCCCATTCTTCGTACCAATGATGATTCCAGATATGGCAGCAGGTCAAGTGTCAATCGCTACAGGAGCGAAAGGAATTAATACTTGCTCTGTAACAGCTTGTGCATCTGGAGCAAACTCAATTGGTGATGCGTTTAAAGTAATCCAGCGCGGTGATGCTGATGCGATGATAACAGGCGGAGCAGAAGCGCCGTTAACAAGCATGGCATTCGCTGGGTTTAGTTCAGCGAAAGCATTAACATTCAATGAAGATCCAGCAACGGCTTGCCGCCCATTTGATAAAAACCGTAGTGGTTTCGTAATGGGTGAAGGATCAGGAATTCTTATTCTTGAAGAATTAGAGCACGCATTAGCACGTGGTGCTCACATTTATGCGGAAATTGCTGGTTATGGTGCAACTGGTGATGCGTTCCATATTACAATGCCTGCTCCTGGCGGTGAAGGCGGAGTTCGTGCGATGCGTCAAGCTTTAGCTGATGCAGGTCTAGAGCCAGAAGATATTGATTACATTAATGCGCATGGTACAAGTACGGATGCAAATGAAAAGTATGAAACGATGGCAATTAAAGAAACTTTCGGTGAGCATGCATATAAAGTAGCGATTAGCTCAACGAAATCAATGACAGGTCATTTATTAGGAGCAGCTGGTGCTGTTGAAGCGATCTTCTCTATTAAATCAATTACAGACGGAGTAATTCCTCCGACGATTAACTATGAAACACCAGATCCAGAATGTGATTTAGATTACGTACCAAATACAGCGAGACATCAAGAAGTGCGGGCTGTATTAAGTAATTCATTAGGATTCGGTGGTCATAACGCAGTATTAGTATTTAAAGCATATAAGTAATATGTACAATAAGGTGTCTTTTCGTAAAGTACTACGAAAAGACACCTTATTTATTTTTTATCACCTTTACGTTCCTTTCTTTTTTTGCATATACATAAGAAAAGGAGGGATGAAGGGTGGGGGTTGTTGAAACGGCAGAATGGTTACATCTGTATTATGGACGCCCAGAAAAGCTTTGTGAGAAATTTACAAAGTATATTCCATTGCCAAAAGAGAGGCTGTATCGTTTTTTAATCTCTAAAGGTATGTATCGCCCAGTAATGCGGGGGGAGCAGGAAATTAAAGAGTTAGAGAAGAAAGAAATTTGGAAAGAACTTAGCATGGAGTATGAAAAATTGAAAAGTTGGCTAAAAGGTCCAGATGTCCCTATCTTTATTTTATTATCAGATTCATATAATCGAACGGTACAAGAGGAATATAACGGGAAGGCTGGTTTATCTATGCGTCACGTTATTTTCTTATTCGTATGTGGACGTAATTCAGTAGAGGAATTAAAAGCTTTATTAACGCATGAATACCACCATATATGTAGATTACATCAAATTGAGACGAAGGAAACAGAGTATACATTACTTGATACGATGATTATGGAAGGGTTAGCTGAGCAAGCTGTGTATGAAAGGTATACAGAAAAAAGATGTGCACCATGGACTACTTATATTTCAAAAGAAGATGCTATTTATTATTGGAGAAATTCAATACAAGAACGAATAGATGTAAAGAGAGGTACGAGGGAGCATGATGTTTTATTAAATGGACTGCACTCGTATCCGAAAATGCTTGGCTATGCACTTGGATTTCATATCGTGAAAGACTGTGTAGCATTTGAAGGAGAAAATACACTGTCTTTATTATCTATAGATGCGAAAGAAATATTGAATAAAGCAAATACATTTCATGTTTCATAAAAAAAACAGGAGCGTTACCTCCTGTTTTTTTATATTATAGAAGAAAAAATAATAATTAGAATATATTTCCTTAAGTGGAATAAAGTTAAGCAAAAATGAACATAATGATTGGTACAAACAGTAGTGAAGTGAGGGGTAGTGAATGTTATATCTACATGATGTATGGGTAAATTGGTTTGAAGGTGAAGAGAATGGGTATAACGTTTGTCATTTTTACGAATGGCGGAAAGATGATACGATTGAGCTATTAGATCAAGTGCCATTATTAAAAGTAGATGCCACATTATATCATTACATCGAGAACGAATTATTAGAGCTTCCGCAAAAATTATTGGAAGACGTATATCATAAGGCTTATATTCGTAAAAATCACGAACGTTTGCAACAAGAATATTGTTTTGTAGTTACAGATGGAAAAGGAATTATTGCGATTGATTCAATCGGCTATAATGTGCCAATTAGAAAAAGTAGGCTTATACCTCGTCAAGAGCAGATGGTATATGAGATGGTAGAAAGTGTGCAAGCAGAAAAGTATGAGTTCCAAGTAGAAGAGATTGAAAAAGAACATCATATTTTATCACCATCACCGTTCATTATGAATGGCCTGACTCGTAAAGAAAGACAGCTAAAACAATTATTATTTATGGCGTTAGATCAATTACATACAACGAAAAATCCAGCTGAAATTCGCTATTGGTTCACAGAGTGGGATCCATCAGCGTATGGAATGGTCCAACATATGGAGTTTGAAGATGTTTGGGCTAAACTTTATGATGAAGCGAAAACTGGATGGTCTGAGAAGCACGAGCAATTATGTGAGCGCCTTGTAAAAGGACAGCCGTTTTTTGAAAAGTTATGGGAAATGGAAAATGAGCAGAAGGTAAATTAAAAAAACCGCCAATTGGCGGTTTTTTTTATGGAGGTGGCAAGAATGTTCGGTGGCTTCGCGCCTTCCTGCGAGGCAAAAAGCGCCTCTACGTCAGGAGCTCCATCCTCCTCATATTCTGAGCGAGCCGCTTCCGCTTTATGTGGAATCCAGCTCCGGCTCCTAGCCCTTCGCTTTATAAATAAATCCAGCTCCAGCGGCAAGCTCTTCGTGTCTAAGAACCTTCCGCATAAGAAGGCAAAAAGCGCCTTTTATGCGAAAGAACCTTAGCCAGTCAGAGCTGAACGAGCCGCTTCCGCTTTTTATGTTACCTACGTTTTCTGCTTAGTCCCATTGCGTTTTCTACTTTGCGTAGTTGTTTGAATGCAACACGGTTTGCTTTTTCGGCACCTTTGTCTAGAATTTCGTCTAGTTCTGGGGAGTTGATTAGTTCGTTATATTTGTCTTGGATTGGACGAATTGCTTCTACGACTACTTGTGCTAGGTCACCTTTGAAGTCGCCGTATCCTTTTCCTTCGTACATTGCTTCTATTTCTTCTACTGTTTTTCCTGAGAATGAAGAGTAAATTGTTAATAAGTTAGAGATTCCAGGTTTGTTCTCTTTATCAAATTTAACGATGCCTTCAGAGTCAGTTACGGCACTTTTTATTTTCTTTTCGATTGTTTTTGGCTCATCAAGCATACTGATCATTGATTTTGGATTTGGATCAGATTTACTCATTTTTTTCGTAGGTTCTGTTAATGACATAACGCGAGCTCCTACTTTTGGAATACGAATTTCAGGAACTGTGAACACTTCACGGAAGCGTTTGTTGAAACGCTCTGCTAGATCACGTGTTAATTCCATATGTTGCTTTTGGTCATCACCAACAGGCACGATTTCTGTGTTGTAAAGTAAAATATCAGCAGCCATTAATGGTGGATATGTAAGTAATCCAGCTGGAACTGAATCTCTTCCTGAAGCTTTGTCTTTATATTGTGTCATACGTTCTAATTCTCCAACGTAAGCAACGGATTGCATAATCCATCCTAGTTGAGCGTGTGCTGGTACTTCTGATTGTACAAATAAAGTAGCTTTTTCAGGATCGATGCCGCATGCAACGTATAGCGCAGCAAGACTGCGGATGTTTTTGCGAAGCCCTACAGGGTCTTGAGGTACTGTAATCGCATGTTGGTTTACAATACAGAAATAACAGTCGTGTTCGTTTTGAAGCTCTGTAAATTGCTTCATAGCTCCTAAATAGTTTCCAAGTGTAATTGTTCCGCTTGGCTGAATACCAGAAAAGATAACTGACATAAGTAATTCCTCCTAAAATTGAATGTGCAATGGGGAAGAGAAGGCATACAAAAAAGCCCATTCATCCCAAATTACATAGGGACGAATGGACCGCGGTACCACCCTAATTATTTCACAGCTGTGAAATCTCTCAAGATCCATAATAACGTCTGGATATAACGCCAAAGCCTACTACTTTCGGTTCGGTTTGGTGCTCAAAAGCCCATTCCATATTGTACAATTACTTGTTCACACCAGCCACAAGCTCTCTGAAATTGCCCCAATATGTACTCTTCTTTATCATCGCATACATATAAATTTATTGTTAACTGAGTCCTTTTAATATGAAAGAACTAAAGTTTTATAACAAAATGTTTTGCTGATTATTATATCATATGGAGCAGTGTTTGCAAACTACATCAAAATAGTAACGCTAATGAGGATCGAGAACAACCCAAGTACGATACCGGTAATACAAATCGGATACGTCCATTTGAATGAATATGTTTTATAAATACGTTCTTTCTTATCGATAGGTTCCTCTGCTTCTTCAATTAAAGAGTCAATTTTTTTATTCGTACCAAATACTCTTTGGAATGCGTAAATTGTTACGTTAAAAAATCCATTTTGAAATATGAATAAAAAACCACCTATAAGAATAAAAATCAATGCAATATAGAATGAGATGTTGACAAAATTCAACAAAAACTGAGATGAAACGAGGAATGCGCCCACACTAGAAGCGATTATCGCAACCAAAAATAGTATACAAGTATGAAAAAAAACTTTATTCAAAATATTCCCCTCCGTCAAAATATTACTAGAATTATTATACTATAAAAGCTATAATAAGTAATATAAATAATTTTTTGAAAATTATACGCAATTGTGGTTCTAATTTCAAGATGATGGTAGCAATGTTAACCTATCCCTTTACGAAAAATTAAAAATATAAACATTTTATTAAAAATTTTAACAAAAAAATAAAAAACTATATTCACAATCGTCTAATTATATGTATAATGAAAATTGTAGAAACTTGGAGATTATTCTTTCAATTCTACTTTTCTACAAGTGAGGGTACAGGAAGTGCAATTAGGGGAGGCAACACAACATGAAGAAAAAGATACCGCTATTGCTTGCATCGACGTTGACAGTAAGTGTGCTAGGAGCCTGTAGTTATCAAAAAGATGATAATAAGGCAAGCGCGAAAGGATCCAGTACTTCAAATAAGCAAGTATTGAATCTAACAGAAACTGCTGAAATACCAACAATGGATACGACGTTATCAACGGATGCAGCATCTTCTAACATCATGAATAACACAATGGAAGGATTGTATCGTCTGGGGAAAGACGATAAACTTGTTCCGGGAGTCGCTAAATCTTCTGAGAAATCAGAAGATGGCAAAAAGTATGTATTTAAATTACGTGAAGATGCGAAATGGTCGAATGGTGAACCTGTAACAGCGAAAGACTTCGTTTATTCTTGGAGAAGAGCTGTTGATTCAAATACGGGTGCCAAATTTGCTTACATACTATTTGATGTGAAAAATGCAGAGAAAATTAATAAAAAAGAATTACCAGTTGAGGAACTTGGTGTAAAAGCAATTGATGATCACACACTTGAAGTGGAATTAGATAACCCTGTTCCTTATTTTGTAAGTTTAACAGTCTATCCAACATTTTATCCTTTGAATGAGAAGTTTGTAAAAGAACAAGGAACAAAATTTGGATTAGAATCCAATACGACACTTTATAATGGCCCATTCGTTTTAAATGAATGGAAACATGAACAAAGTTTCCACCTTAAGAAAAATCCAACGTATTGGGAAAATAAAGAAGTGAAGCTTGAGGAGATAAACTTCAATATTGTTAAGGATCGTTCAACTGCTATAAATTTATATGAAACGAAAGCGATTGATCGTGTAGTATTAACATCAGAATTTGTAGATAAATACAAATCAGATGCTGATTTTAAAACAATTAAGAGACCATCTACACAATTCATTCGTTTAAATGAAAAAAATAAATTTTTAGCAAATAAAAATATCCGAAAAGCAATTGCGATGTCCTTTGAACGTGAAAATATCGGAAAAGTTATCTTAAACGATGGTTCAGAAGGAATGTATGGTTTTGTTCCGAAAGGTTTGGCAAAAGGACCTAACGGAAAAGACTTCCGTGAAGAGAACGGAAAGCTTATAAAAGAGGATGTTAAAGAAGCTCAAAAATATTGGGAAGCTGGTAAAAAAGAACTTGGTGTAGACAAAGTAGAGTTAGAGTTATTAAACTTTGATACTGATGATGCCAAAAAAATCGGAGAGTATTTAAAGGGACAATTCGAAAAGAACTTACCAGGTTTAACAGTTTCAACAAAAATGCAGCCATTTGCACAAAAATTAAAACTTGAAGCAAGTGGAGATTATGCGATGTCATATGCGGGATGGAGTCCAGATTATATGGATCCAATGTCATTCCTTGAAATGTATACAACAGGCAATTCACAAAATAAAGTGAATTACGCAAATCCAGCTTATGATGCACTAATTAAGAAAGCCAAAACAGAAGTAGATGTACAAGCTCGTTGGGATGCTCTATTAAAAGCAGAACAACAACTGCTTGAAGATGCAGCGATTGCTCCAGTATATCAACCTGGAAAGGCATATTTACAACGTAGTTCAATTACAGGCCTATTAGAACATAAATATGGCGGAGAATTTAGCTATAAGTGGGTTGAACTCAAAAACTAAAAATGGTTTCCATCATGAATAAGGGTATATGCCTATGATGGGCATGTGCTCTTATTTTAAAAAAATAAAAGTAAGAATATTTCAAACTATCTTATTGCTTTTGAGAAAAACGGGGAGGTGCTTGACTATGGGACGTTATGTATTAAAACGTTTCGTGTACATGGCTTTGACATTATTTTTAATTACTACACTGACTTTCTTTTTGATGAAATTACTACCGGGTTCTCCACTTAAAAACCAGGAGAAACTATCACCGGCACAAAAAGAAATCATTCTTGAAAAATATGGTTTAAATGATCCAGTACCAGTTCAATATGCACGTTACTTAGGTAACTTAGCGCAAGGTGATTTAGGGGTATCATTCCAATATGATAATCGCCCAGTAACAGACATGATTGTGGATCGCATTGGACCATCAGCACAACTTGGTTTACAAGCGATTATATTAGGAACATTTATCGGTTTACTTTTAGGAATTGTTGCGGCACTTCGTAATAATACATGGGTCGATTATAGTGCAACAGTTATTTCGGTACTCGGGATGTCGGTACCATCGTTCGTATTCGCCGCATTACTACAATATTTCGTAGGGGTAAAACTTGGCTGGTTCCCAGTAGCGTTCTGGAAAGGACCAGAGTTTACAGTAATGCCTACAATTGCATTATCGATGGGAGTTATCGCAACAATCGCACGTTTCTCTCGTGCAGAATTAATTGAAGTTATGCAGTCTGATTATATTTTAACAGCGAAAGCAAAAGGAATTAGTCAAGGCGTTATCATTGTCAAACACGCACTTCGTAACGCGTTAATTCCAGTTGTAACAATTTTAGGACCAATGGTTGCTGCATTAATTACAGGAACACTTGTTATCGAGCAAATTTATGCTGTACCAGGACTTGGGGAACAGTTCGTTAAATCTATTACAGTGAATGACTATACAGTTATTATGGGAACTACAATTTTCTATAGTGCGATCTTCATCTTAGTTATTTTCATTGTCGATATTTTATACGGAATTATTGATCCTCGTATTCGTTTAGCGGGAGGGAAAAAATGATGAAAGATGTACAAAAATTATCTCCAGATTTATTTCAACAAGCCAATCAAAATAATGTTGATAATGAAGTCATTGCCCGTCCAAGCTTAACGTTTTGGCAAGATGTACGAAGACGCTTGTTCCAACATAAAGGCGCGATGTTGGGTTTAGTATTATTGAGCATTATTGTACTACTAGCAATTTTTGGACCGATGGTAAGTAAACATTCTTATAAAGAGCAGGATTTAGGTCGTGCGAAAATGCCACCGAAAATTCCAGTGATTGAAAATATTCATTGGTTACCATTTGACGGCACAGATCAATATGGTGTTGACCAATATGAAAAACGTGATATTAAAGAGTACTTCTGGTTTGGTACAGATGATCTTGGCCGTGACTTATGGACAAGAACATGGGAAGGTACACGCGTATCATTATATATCGCTCTTTTAGCAGCAGCAATTGACCTAGTAATTGGGGTTGCATACGGGGGTATTTCAGCATTCTACGGCGGTAGAGTAGATAATATTATGCAACGTATTATGGAGATTATTAATGGTATTCCATACTTAATCATCGTTATTTTAATGGTAATCATTATGGGATCAGGTATTTGGTCGATTACACTTGCGATGGCAATTACAGGTTGGATAGGGATGTCGCGTATCGTTCGTGGACAGATCCTAAAATTAAAAAACCAAGAATATGTATTAGCATCTCGTACATTAGGTGCAACAAATACACAATTAATTGTGAAACACTTAATTCCAAACGTTATGGGACCAATTATCGTAATGACAATGTTTACAATTCCATCAGCGGTGTTTGGTGAGGCATTCTTAAGCTTCATCGGTTTAGGAATTCAGCCACCATTCGCATCACTTGGTTCTCTTGTAAATGATGGATATAAATCAATTCAAACGTATCCACACATGATGTTCATCCCTGCGGTTGTCATCAGTATGTTAATTCTAGCATTCAACTTAATGGCAGATGGATTACGCGATGCGTTAGATCCAAAAATGCGTAAGTAAACGAGGAGGGAGAAGTAAAAATGAAAACATTGTTAGAGGTAAAAGATTTACAAGTCTCCTTTGATACACATGCAGGTGAAGTACAAGCAGTGCGCGGAGTTACTTTTGATTTGAAAAAAGGGGAAACATTAGCGATTGTAGGAGAGTCTGGTTCTGGGAAATCAGTTACTTCTAAAGCGCTAATGGGATTAATCCCGAATCCTCCAGGCCGTATTAAAAATGGAGAGATTGTATTTGACGGTCGTGATTTAACGAAATTAACGGAAAAAGAAATGCAGCAAGTACGCGGTAAAGATATTGCGATGATTTTCCAAGATCCAATGACATCGTTAAATCCAACGATGACAATTGGTAATCAGATTATGGAAGGTCTTATTAAACACCAAGGGATGAGTAAAGCGGATGCACGTAAAGTCGCTTTAGAATTAATTGACCTTGTAGGTATTCCAAATCCAGAAGCTCGTTTAAAACAATATCCTCACCAATTCTCAGGTGGTATGAGACAGCGTGTAGTTATTGCTATGGCGTTAGCTTGTAATCCGAAATTATTAATTGCCGATGAGCCGACAACGGCTCTAGACGTTACAATTCAGGCGCAAATTTTAGAGCTTATGAAGGACATTCAGCAAAAAACAGAAGCAGCAATCATTTTCATTACGCATGACTTAGGTGTAGTGGCAAACGTTGCAGACCGAGTTGCAGTTATGTACGCTGGTAAAGTTGTTGAAATTGGAACTGTTGATGAAATTTTCTACAATCCACAACATCCATACACATGGGGCTTAATCGCATCTATGCCAAGCTTAGATGGTTCAGAGGACGAGCTATATGCGATTCCAGGAACGCCTCCAGACTTATTAAAACCGCCAAAGGGTGATGCTTTTGCACCACGTAACCCACAGGCACTGAAAATTGATTTTGAAATGGAACCACCTTTATTTAAAGTAAGTGATACACATTATGCGGCAACTTGGTTACTTCATGAGCAAGCGCCAGAAGTAAAACCACCAGCAGTTGTTGAAAAACGTATTCTTCAAATGAAAGCAGGTGAACAACATGACTAAACAACGTGAGAAATTAATTGAAGTAAAAAATGTGAAACAACACTTTGATGTGAGTGGTGGTGTTGTTAAAGCAGTTAATGATATTTCATTTGATATTTACCGCGGTGAAACATTTGGACTTGTAGGAGAATCTGGTTGTGGTAAGTCAACAACTGGAAGAACGATCATTCGTTTATACGATGCAACTGCCGGTGAAGTGTTGTTCGATGGTGAAAATGTACATGGGAAAAAATCACGCGCAGAACTTAAGAAGTTCAACCGTAAAATGCAAATGATTTTCCAAGATCCATATGCATCATTAAATCCTCGTATGACAGTAGGGGATATTATCGCAGAAGGTATTGATATTCACGGACTAGCAAAGGGTAAAAAAGAGCGTATGGACCGTGTTCACGAGCTGTTAAATACAGTTGGTTTAAATAAAGAGCACGCGAATCGTTTCCCGCATGAATTCTCAGGCGGACAACGTCAACGTATCGGTATCGCTCGTGCGCTAGCTGTAGAACCTGAATTTATCATTGCTGATGAACCAATCTCAGCACTTGACGTATCGATTCAGGCGCAAGTTGTAAACTTACTGAAACAGTTACAAAGAGAAAAAGGTTTAACATACTTATTCATCGCCCATGATTTATCGATGGTAAAATACATTAGTGATCGCATTGGTGTAATGTACCGCGGTCAAATCGTTGAGCTGACAACAAGTGAAGAGTTATATGCGAATCCAATGCATCCATATACAAAATCACTACTATCAGCAATTCCACTTCCAGATCCAGATTATGAGCGCAATCGTAAACGTATCGTATACGACCCATCGCAGCATGATTATGGTAGTGAAGTGCCAACAATGCGCGAAATTCGCCCAGGACATTTTGTATTATGTTCTGAAGCAGAGTATAAGAAATATAAAGAAATCTATCAATAAAAAAGTAGAGCCATTCTTCTATTACAGAAGGATGGCTTTATTTTTTTATACTAGTTAAACTTAAGTTAGTATAAAGCGATTTTATCCAAGTTCTTTTTCTGTTTAAAGACAGCGAAGTAAGAGTTTCCGAGAATGAAGAAAAAGGCGACTGAAATCAGCCGCCTTTTCTTCATTTAGAAACACTTTTATTTTATTGCGCTTGAACAGAAACGCTCTCATCTTGCTCATCAGGTTTAACAAGTGCATAACTTTCCCACGATCTACTTCTCCATCGGAAGAACATAATAATCGCCCGCGTCCATTCATCGATAGCAATCGCTAGCCAAATACCAACGAGACCCATATCTAAATGGAAGGTGAAAAAGTAACCGAGTGGTAAGCTCATTAACACCATGGAGAATGCTCCGATTAAAACAGGATATTTGGCATCTCCAGCCGCACGAAGTGAATTAATGATGACGATGTTCATCGTCCGTCCTGTTTCCAGTAGTACACTTAGTAAAAGAACGCTTGCTCCTAGAGAGATAATATGTGGATTATCCGTAAATAGTCCCATTAATTGTGTTCGGAATGTAACAACGAGAATGACCATAAATAGAGTTACACCAATCGCCCATTGTACACTTTTCCAGACACGTGTGTACGCTTCATCTTTTTCATTTCCGCCAACTAGGCGTCCAACGATAATAGCTGTTCCCATACCGATAGCAATGGCGAATAAATAAGTGAACATGGAAATGTTAGTAGCGTATTGTCTTGCAGCTAATGATTCCGTACCTAAGTATGTTGCGTAATATAAGAAGACAATTTGACAAGCTTGATACATGACTTGCTCGAATGCCGATGGAATGCCGATCTTTAAAATTTTGCCAACGTATTCTTTTGATAAAGTGAAGTAATATTGTAATTTCACACGGTATTCCATAACGCGATACAGTAACCAGAAGAAAACGATAAGTGCGATTAACCGGCTGACAGCAGAAGAAATAGCAGCCCCTTGCACACCAAGTTCAGGGAAACCGAATTTCCCGAAAATAAGTACGTAGTTTCCGGCGATATGAATAATATTCATTCCAAGCGAAACAAACATCGCTTGCTTTGTAAAGCCGTGAACGCGGATAATTGCGGCTAATGAGTTAATAATAGCTTGAAGGAAAATAGCTCCTCCGACGATGGATAGATAGCTTTGTGCATACGTTAATACATCGCCTTGTAAGTTCATTGCCATCATCATATGTTTTGAGAATAAAAGAAAACCGGCGCTTATAACGAGCCCGACTCCTAAATTTAATGTTACTGCTAATGCTGATATTTTTGATGCTTCCATAAAGCGTTTAGAACCGAGGTATTGGGATACAACGATAGCTGCACCATTCCCGATGACTTCTAGTACTAAAATCGCGATATGAAGGTATTGATTCGCTGCACCAACCCCAGATACAGCATCGTCTGATAATGCACTTAACATGAAAGTATCAGCGATCCCCATCAGCATAAAAAGAAAAACTTCTAGAAAAATAGGCCATGTTAATAAGAATAAACTTAATTTCTCTGTTGGCCCGTTTTTTGAGCGAATTGCTGTCATGTCCGTCCCCTCTTTACCGATATCTATTTTTAGCAAAGTGTATCGTAACACACTTTCATATCCTTTGCACTTATTTTAGCCTACATATTTTCAATATGAATAAACCTTCATTTTATGACAAAAAAGGAAGAATAATTATACGTAAGATATTATAGGATATAAAATTTGTTTTTCTCTGATAATTTAGAAAAGTATAAAATTTGATATTTTTAACACTTTAGCTCAATAAATACGCAGTATGAAACGTTTACAAATATACTAAACGTTAACAGAAAATTTTAATAAAATAGAAATATAAATATACAAAGAATATATTTGTGTGTATAATATGAATTATTAGAACATATATATATTTCTTTCTGTTTGAAAATGAAAGGGCTAACATTTTTTTGGAGGGGTGGAAGTATGAAAAAAAAGATACCAGTTTTTGTAGCATCAACAGTAGCAATGAGCATGATTTTAGGGGCATGTAGTTATGATAAGGATGAGCCGCAAGCGAACGCAAAAGGGGATAGCGGGAACAGCGGTGCGAAGCAAGTTATTAACTTAATTGAAACACAAGAAATTCCAACGATGGACCCAGCTTTATCAGCTGATGCAGTTTCTTCGAAAGTAATGAACAACACGATGGAAGGACTATACCGTCTTGGAAAAGATGATAAGTTAGTTCCAGGTGTAGCGAAAGAATTCCAAAAGTCAGAGGACGGTAAAAAGTATACATTTAAATTACGTGAAGATGCAAAATGGTCAAATGGTGACCCTGTAACGGCGAAAGATTTCGTGTATGCATGGCAAAGAGCGATTAATCCAGATACAGCTGCGAAATCGGCGTACATTATGTACGATATAAAAAATGCTGAGAAAATTAATAAAAAAGAGATGAGTCCAGATCAATTAGGCGTGAAAGCGATTGATGATCATACATTAGAAGTGGAATTGGATAATTCTATTCCATATCTTGTTGATTTAATGGTCTATCCGATCTTCTATCCTGTTAATGAAAAGTATGTGAAAGAGCAAGGTGTGAAGTTTGGTTTAGAAGCAAATACAACACTTTATAACGGACCATTTACATTAAGTGATTGGCAACATGAACGTAGCTTCAAAATGACAAAGAGCCCATCATATTGGGACAATAAAGAAGTGAAGCTTGAGGAAGTAAACTTTAATATTGTAAAAGATACATCTACGCCAATTAATTTATATGAAACAAACGCAGTCGATCGAGCGACGTTATTAGCAGAGTTCATCGATAAATATAAAGGAAAACCAGATTTCAAAACGGTAGAAGATACTTCTGTATTCTTCCTTCGCTTAAATCAAAAAGACCCAGCTTTAGCAAATAAAAATATTCGTAAAGCAATTTCTCTTGGTTTTGACCGTAAACCATTCGTTGATACATTATTAAATAACGGTTCTAAGCCAGCGACGGGATTAATTCCTGACAATTTCATTAAAGGACCGGATAAACAAGATTTCCGTGCTGAAAATGGAGATATTGTAAAACCAAATGTAAAAGAAGCGAAAAAGTATTGGGAAGCTGGTAAAAAAGAGCTTGGTAAAAACGAAATTGAATTAGAGTTATTAAATGAAGATGTTGAATTATCGAAGAAAACTGGTGAATATTTAAAAGGTGAGTTAGAAAAGAATTTACCAGGATTAACAGTGAAAATTAAACAACAACCATTCGCGCAAAAACTAAAATTAGAAGATGCTGGCGATTATGTAATGTCATTCTCTGGATGGAGTGCAGACTTCCCGGATCCAGTTACATATCTTGATATGTTTGTAACTGATGGAGCGCAAAACAAAATGAAGTATTCTAATCCGAAGTACGATGAGATTATTATGAAAGCGAAAAAAGACGGAAGCGATGTAAATGCTCGCTGGAAAAACTTATTAGAAGCAGAAAAAATGTTACTTGATGATGCTGCGATTGTTCCAGTATATCAACGTGGTAGAGCATATTTACAAAGAGAAACAATTAAAGATATGTACAACCATAAGTATGGTGGCGAAGTAAGCTTCAAATGGGCATCAGTAGAGAAATAACAAAAAAAGCAGGTGATTACCTGCTTTTTTTAGTACGTACGTTTTTTATAAATGCCTTTTCCGCCAACTTGGTTCCAGCCAGATTGTACATCTAAACTTTTGTTAACAAACTTCATTTTTTCTTTCCCACCAAAGAGTTTTTCACCGATGCTATTTGTAATGACACCAATCAATGCTGTTATTCCGATGATTAGGATAGCAACAATGATAAAATCAGTAAAAAAAGCGATCATATGCACATTCCCCCTTTGCCTGTCTTTATTTTTATTGTATGAGATAAATGGTAAAAAAGAAAGAAATGTCAGAAAAATATTCGATTTACTTTAGAAAGCATATAGACAAGAGCGGGGAGATTTGTTAAAATGAGAACAAGTGTTCTTTTTGTTTCTAATCTTTAGAGTCTTACATTTCTCAATGGTTTTGTCGGGAAAAGGTAAGAAAACGTTCTCTTTGTAATGGGGAAGATTATGAAACTGTAATTGTATATCAAGTGAAAATTATTGTAGAAAGCAAGTATCAAAAGGGTTGAAGGCCGTTGTTAAAGGACAGTTTTAATGAGTGTAATCATGTTACATAGCAGTGGAGTACACGGATAATTTTTCTCAACTAGCAGTAAATTCACTGTATATTTCTTGCAAAAACTATTGTATAATGATTATAGAAGTTACTTATTAAAAGTAATTGTTGTTGCTTACATGAATTGCGATTTTTTACTTTGCTATAAGACAAGTTATCGCGAAAAATTGCGGAAGTTAGAAATTTAAACTGTAATTAGTACAGAATTTGTACTCTTTAAGGAGAGTGAGCTTTGTATGGTAACATTATATAGTTCTCCAAGCTGTACGTCTTGTAGAAAGGCGAAATTATGGCTAGAGGAAAATCATATTCCTTATACAGAACGTAATATTTTCTCAGATCCATTAACGATTGATGAGATTAAAGAGATTTTACGTATGACAGAAAGCGGAACGGATGAGATTATTTCTACTCGTTCAAAAGTTTTCCAAGAATTGAATGTGAACTTAGAGTCTTTACCACTTCAAGATTTATATAAGATGATTCGTGACTATCCAGGTATTTTACGTCGTCCAATTATGATTGACGAAAAACGCCTTCAAGTAGGTTACAACGAAGACGAAATCCGTCGTTTCTTACCACGTACAGTAAGAACGTTCCAATTACGTGAAGCACAGCGTCTTGTAAATTAATTATAATAATATGAAAACCTTCTACCTATTATAGAGTAGAAGGTTTTTTTTTACTGTTTAACATTACGTAATCGCACTTGTTGAACGATAAAGCCTATGCATAAAATCGTGAAAATGAACAAATAAGGGATACTTGCGGTAAAACTAGGATTATGATGAAAAAACGTTGCAAGTCTGTCTTCATGTGTAATCATTTTTCCTGCTGTATAGGCGAGAACTGCTGCTCCGCAATAAATGAGAAATGGAAAGCGTTCCATGAGTATTAAAATAAGTTTGCTTCCCCAAATGATAATCGGGATAGAAATTAATAAACCGATAATTACGAGTGAAAGTCTTCCGTGAGCTGCTCCTGCAATGGCAATAACATTGTCAAACCCCATAACGAGATCCGCGAATACAATTGTACGCACAGCTTGAAATAAAGTTGTTTTTCCTTTGATAGAAGAAAGATCGTTGTTATTATCAGTGAGTAAATTTACCGCAATTAATGTGAGTAAGATTCCGCCGATGAGTTGTAAAAATGGGATATCAAGTAAATAGACAGCTAGTATTGTGAGGAGAATTCGTAGCACAATTGCTAAAATAGTACCAATCAAAATGGCTTTATTTCGTTTTGCTTCAGGTAAATTTCGGCTAGCTAGTGCGATGACAATTGCGTTATCGCCACCTAGTACAACATCGATACCGACAATCATTAGTACAGATGTTAAAAACTCTAAGTCCATTCGTCTGCCTCCATTTATGATGTTTTAATAAGCGAAATATATGTATGTGGTGAAGAAAGTTTGTCTAGTTTTGATCCCGCGCCCCCCGGGGACAAAATAATCACCTATAATAGAAGTTTCACTTTATTACAGTGTACGGGGGAATATGGGAATGTATGTCCAAATTTTTTGTGAACAGTGAATTGGTATAATGGTATATTTATCCCGATTAGTGCGAGCTAATAATCAGTGGAGGATGAAAAAAATCCTGATTAATGTTTCACTTTATGTAAACGATCGAATACAGATAGGTATATAACTATTTTTGTAAAATAAATCGATTTTATTTCCATTCTGGAGAATCTTATCATAAAATGAGAGTACAAGAATCTATTGTTTTGTCATATGAGTGGGGAATCCCTTCATAATAATTCTGAGCAGGAAGGGAGAGTTGTATTTTGGATATTGAAAGAATTAATGACCATACGATGAAATTTTTTATTACGTACATTGATATAGAGGACAGAGGGTTTAACCGTGAAGAAATTTGGTATGATCGCGAACGAAGTGAAGAGCTCTTTTGGGAGATGATGGACGAAGCTCGTGATCATGATGATTTCTTTGTCGATGGACCGTTATGGATTCAAGTGCAAGCAGTCGATAAGGGGATTGAAGTACTTGTAACGAAAGCGGAGCTTTCAAAGGATGGACAAAAGCTGGAACTACCAATAGGTGTGGATAAAATTATAGACATTCCTCTAGATGAAGGCATCGAATCATTATTCCAGCAAGAATTAGTGGAAGAGGTAGAAGAACAAGTAGGAACAAACTTTAATGAAGATGGTACGTTTGGCTTTTTAATTAAGTTTAATGATTTTGAAGATGTCATTTCATTAAGTCATCGTCTTATCTTTGAAGATATAAAAGATGAATTGCATTCATTTGAGGACCGATATTATGTATATGTGGAATTTGATGAAGTGCTACATGATGAAGAAGAGATTGATCGTATTTTAAGTATTGTTTTAGAATATGGAGAAGAATCTACTTTAACGATTCACCGTGTAAGTGAGTATGGGAAACAGGTTGTGAAAGAGCGTGCGCTTGAGACAATTCGCAACAATTTCCCTCCTAAAATGTAGGCCGATTTCTATAGTATGAAATCGGCTTTTTTTATGAAGAATAGGAAGGGTTTCTTATTTAGGGGGTAAGAGATGAAAAATACACTAAAACTACTTTTCTTTTTTCTACTACTGTTCGCATTATTTGTTTCATTACGCATGTTTATTGATGTAGCATTTTATTCGGATGTCATGGGGATAAAGGATGTTTCGATTTTAGGTATTATTAGTATTTTATTTACGGTTTCCGCATTTTTAATTGGATGTGTTATTTTCTTAGAAAACCGCCATCCGTCAAAAACACTTACGTGGTTAATCGTACTAGGTATTTTTCCAGTGTTCGGTTTCTTTGCTTATCTTTTATTTGGACAAAACTTTCGCAGAAAAAGAATGTTCCAAAAGAAGGCATTACTCGATGAACAGGCGTTTTTACAATATAAGGGACACGAAGATTACGAAGAACGGATTTTACGAGATCATAAGCATCAAGAATTGTTATTTCGTTTAGCAGATCGACTCGGTGCTTTAAATATTTCATTTCAAACTGAAACGAGGACATTAACAAATGGAGACGAAACGTTTCAGGCAATTTTAGATGGGTTAAATCGAGCGAAACACCACATTCATATGGAGTATTACATTGTGCGTGATGACAAGCTCGGTACAGAAATTAAAGATATTTTAATAAAAAAATCAAAAGAAGGCGTTGTCGTTCGTTTTTTATACGACGCGGTTGGAAGCTTTAAATTATCAAATTCGTATATTGAAGAATTGAATGATGCAGGAGTAGAAATGATTCCATTTTTCCCTGTGCGTTTTCCGATTTTAAACGATAAAATTAATTATCGGAACCACCGAAAAATCGTTATTATAGATGGAAATGAAGGGTTTGTAGGTGGATTAAATATTGGTGATGAGTATTTAGGGAAGGATAAATATTTCGGTTTTTGGCGAGACACGCATTTATATTTACGCGGTGAAGCAGTTCAAAGTTTACAGCTGATTTTCCTTCAAGACTGGTTTTATATGACTGGTGAGGCGGTATTAGCACCTGAATATTTACAAGCGGAAGCAGTTGAGGGTGATCATTGGGGCGGCGTCCAACTTGTTGGAGGTGGACCAGATAATAAATGGGAAACAATTAAACATTTATATTTTGCAATGATTGCTTCAGCTAGGAAATCGATTTGGATTGCAACACCATACTTTATTCCAGATGATGATATTTTATCTGCATTAAAAGTAGCTGCACTTGCTGGTATTGATGTTCGTTTGTTAATGCCAAGTAAGCCGGATAAGCGCACTGTCTTTTATGCATCAAGATCGTACTTTCCGGAGTTATTAGATGCAGGAGTAAAAATATATGAATATGAAAAAGGTTTTCTTCATAGTAAAGTCGTTATCGTGGATTCTGATCTCGCATCAATTGGGACAGCTAATATGGATATGAGAAGTTTTCATTTAAACTTTGAAGTAAATGCCTTTTTATATGATACAGATAGCATTCGAAAGCTCGTTCAAGATTTTAAAGACGATTTAGAAGAATCAAGTGAAATTCATGTTGACCGATTTCATAAGAGACGTCTTCATAGGCGGATTGTTGAATCGACGTATCGGTTATTATCACCCTTATTATAGAAAGAGATGTCCTAATTTAGGACATCTCTTTTTTTGAAAGGAATTTGTAGTAAATTGTAGAATACAAGGAGTTGAAAGGGTGTGATTGTGATGTTTATTGCAAGGAGAGAAAACGGAGAAAAAATTCATCTATTATATAACCGGGATGAAGAGCTTTTACGCGAAATGCGTAAACGAGAAAAGTTCTTTTGTACAGCTTGCGGAAAAGAAGTGCAAATGAAATTAGGAAAACAGAAGAGCTGGCATTTTGCTCATAAGAAAGTGGATTCATGTCTTACCTTTTATGAAGCAGAATCTATGTATCATATGCACGGTAAAGAATTGTTATATAGCTGGTTAAAACGTCAAGATTTTCATGTGGATATAGAGCATTATCTGCCGGTAATCCAGCAACGGCCAGATATTTACGTAGAGAGAGCGGATAGAAAAATTGCGATTGAATATCAATGTGCAAATCTTTCCGTAGAGCAGCTTTATAAGCGAACATATTCTTATTGGCAAGCTAGTATACAAGTCATCTGGATAATCGGTGGAAATCAGTTGAAAAAGCAATCCGCCTATTGGATGACATTCTCCGCCCTTATGGCGTTCTCCTTACAACCTTATCCTCAGCCATTTCTTATTTTCTTTTGCCCGAAACAAAAATCGTTTATGAAATGCGCATTTATCACTCCGTTTTCTACAAATGTTTCTTTCTCACATACTATTTATTTACCAACCGATACGACTACTGTTGACATGCTCTTTTCTCCCGTTCCTTTCCGGAAAGAGTTATTAGGACAAGAATGGAAGAGAAAAAAGAACCATTTTCGGCAAAACGCTCTATCTATCTGGAATTATAATCATAAGTCACTACTCCACCTCTTATATCAATATAAATGTACCCCAGCGAGTTTTCCTTCTGAAATCGGTGTTCCGCTCCCATCCTCATTTGCTTTTCAAACAAATCCATTTATATGGCAAGCTTCTCTTTATATGAAGTGTATAGGTATGCTTAAGGTAGGGGAGTATATTTCTCTGCAAAACGTATGTAACTATGTGGCGAAGTATACGAAGAGGCGTCTACTTCCGTATTTTGCACAACATATATGGAAGGTAGCAGTTGCAGAGTATATGACATTTTTATGTTATGTAGGTGTATTAATAAAAGTAGGTATTAATAAGTATCGAAAAATAAGAGATATTATGTTGTTAAAAACAGAGGAAGAAATTATGAAATATGATGAAATTTGCTTAACGCATGCACTATCTCTATTTGAGACAAAGTACAACATGAGAGAGGGAAAAGGGGATATAATAAAGACTGATCGTGAAGGAATTACATAAGAAAAATCGAATTGTACTTAAGTAGAGATATTATAAGGAGGGCTTAAAGAATGGCTGAACAAAATACAGTGAAATCATTGCCAAATCGTAATGAGATTGAAGAAGCAAACACATGGCGATTAGAAGATATTTTCCAAACAGATGCAGAATGGGAAAAAGAATTCCAAGCTATTAAAGAGCTATTGCCAAAGTTAACTGAATTTAAAGGAAAGCTTGGCGACTCTGCAGACAATTTGCTTGAGGCATTGCAATATGAAGATGAAATTTCAATGCGATTAGGTAAGCTATATACATATGCACATATGCGTTACGATCAAGATACAACAAACTCTGTGTATCAAGCATTAAATGATCGCGCAACAAATTTATACTCACAAGTATCTAGTAGCACAGCTTACATCGTACCTGAAATTTTATCTATTTCAGAAGATACATTGCAAACTTTCTTACAAGAAAATCGAGAACTAAGTGTATATGAGCATGCATTAGAAGAAATTACACGTCAACGTCCGCACGTATTATCTGAGGCAGAAGAAGCGTTATTAGCAGAAGCATCTGAAGTGATGAGTGCATCAAGTAATACATTCGGTATGTTGAATAATGCGGATTTGAAATTCCCATCTATTAAAGGTGAGGATGGAGAAGAGGTAGAAATAACACATGGTCGTTACATTCAGTTTTTAGAAAGTGATGATCGTCGTGTGCGTGAAGATGCATTCAAAGCTGTATATGAAACATATGGAACATATAAGAACACATTTGCAAGTACGCTAAGCGGGGCTGTGAAACGTAATAATTTCAATGCACGCGTTCGTAAATACGATTCTGCACGTCAAGCTGCATTAAGTAATAATAATATTCCTGAGGCGGTGTATGATCAACTTATTGAATCGGTAAATGATAATTTACACTTACTACATCGATACATTGATATTCGTAAGCGTGCCCTAGGTCTTGATGAGCTTCATATGTACGATTTATATACACCACTTGTACCAGAAGTGAAAATGAATGTGAAGTATGAAGAAGCGCAAGAAATGTTATTGAAATCTTTAAATGTACTTGGTGATGAATATGTTGAAATTTTAAAAGAAGCATATGAAAATCGCTGGGTAGATGTATACGAGAATAAAGGAAAACGAAGCGGAGCATATTCATCTGGTGCATACGGAACAAATCCATATATTTTAATGAACTGGCATGATAATGTAAATAATTTATTTACACTTGCTCATGAGTTTGGTCATTCAGTGCATAGTTACTATACAAGGAAGACACAACCGCACGTATATGGTGATTATTCAATCTTCGTTGCAGAAGTAGCTTCAACTTGTAATGAAGCGCTTCTAAATGATTACTTATTGAAGACGACAGAAGATAAGAAAGAGCGTCTATATTTATTAAACCACTATTTAGAAGGATTCCGTGGTACTGTATTCCGTCAAACAATGTTTGCAGAGTTCGAGCATATCATTCATAAAAAAGTACAAGAAGGACATGCTGTTACGCCAGATATGTTAACGGAGATTTACTACGATTTAAATAAGAAATATTTCGGGGACGCTTTAGTAATTGATAAAGAAATCGGTTTAGAATGGTCTCGTATTCCGCACTTCTATTACAACTATTACGTATATCAATACGCAACAGGATTTAGTGCAGCGACAGCTTTGTCAAAACAAATTTTAGAAGAGGGACAACCAGCAGTAGAACGTTACATTAACGAATTCTTAAAAGCTGGAAGCTCTGATTACCCAATTGAAGTGTTGAAAAAAGCAGGAGTAGATATGGCATCGCCAGAACCTGTAAAAGAAGCATTACAAGTATTTGAAGAGAAGTTAAATGAATTAGAAGCACTATTGTTTGAAGAGAAATAATGAGAAAAGACGAGGGATTTTATCCTCGTCTTTTTTGTTTGGAACATTTTCTCAAAAGTACACGATGTCGATATTTGTCGAATAATTAAGGTGATTTTCTTTGCTTTTTCTACATTAGAAGGAATTTTTACGACTTATTTTTGTAGTTAAAACCCTTTAAATCGTTTTCTATAGTTGAAATAAGAGACAGCGATGACGATAACTCCGAATAAAAGAGGGAAGGCAATAATTTTAGGGAAAGCTTGTAATAGAGAGAGGATATACAAGAAAAAAGAAACAATAACACATAGAAAGATAAGAAATATATGAGACTTTTTCATAAGGAAACCTCCTAAATTGCTTTTTTTATAGCTTATTCAAGAATGAAAACGTTTAGAATGTGACAAAAGTGTGAAATTCGACAAAAGGGGTTGTCATCTGACGTCGAATCTTGTAATATAATAAGCGTGAACGAATTCACATACAAACATATACCCCTTTGTTTGAACGTGAAAATTTCTCCCATCCCCTTTAATATTTTTATAAGCCGTAAAGAAGAAGACCTGGTGTTTACACCAGGTCTTTTTCTTTTGCTATCCATTTCCAATAACGCTCGCACTTCACTTCAATCATTTGTACTTTTCGTTTTAGTTGTAATTTCTTTAGTTCACGCTCTATTTCTTGTTGAGGGCAGTCATATATAAATGAGATTTCCTTTGAAGAAATAAATTGTGTTGCTTCTAGTAATACTTCTAAAGGAGGTAATGGCTCTGGCTCAATCTCGCATTTTACAAGTTCTTTTAATAGCTGTACGTATACATCATAGGAATAAATTCCCGCGATTTTAATACCTTCCTCATCTGAATTTGCATGAAAAAATAGGAGGGAAGGTATTTCTGTAATATGCATCTCATTTGTGAATTTTAGGTCGCATTGGAAAGCTTTTTTTGCGCTAACTGAGTGTAGGTCTTTTTTAAATTCCTCTACATCAATGCCACTATCTTTAGCGCATGTCAACAATAATTCACAGTCAGGGTTTGATACATTTTCAAGAAGAATGTATTCTTGGAGTTTTCGCAAAAATTTCGAACCTGCTTTTCGGCCTTGCAACTCCGCCGCCTTAATTGCCATCGAAACTAAATATGGTGTTGACGATGCCTCTTGCATATGTACTTTCCCATCACATGAAAACCCTTGTAAACTTGTTGTTTTTTCCCACACAAATCGAATATTAGCAGGTTTATTCCATTTGTGTGAGGAAGCGTTTGCTCCGTCCACTTTTCCTGTTACGATATGACGAATAGAGAAGTATTTCCCATACTCAAGCCATAGTTTAATAATAAATGGCTCGATATCCCAGCAATCTTTACAAAGTGGATCAATAAATAAATATGCTTCTACAGATTTATGCTCGCATGTGGAAGGAGAAGGCATATTTATATGCTTTGCTTCCTGCTTATCCATTACACTTCACCTGTTTCATTTGGAGTATTGACCATATGTTGAGCAGTTAATGCTAAACGTTCAAAAACAAACTCTCTTATATGACCGTGCACTCCTGTATCATCCATTGCTTGCTCCATACATGATAGCCAAGCTTCTGCGCGTTTTGGAGTAATCTCAAACGGAAGATGGCGTGCTCTTAGCATAGGATGCCCATGTTCTTCAGTGTATAAATTAGGACCACCTAAATATTGTGTTAAAAATTGTTTCTGCTTCCTAGCAGTTTCTGTTAAATCATCCGGGAAGATCGGAGATAAGTCAGGGTGTTCACTGACATAGGAATAAAATGTATCCACTAATGTTGCAATGCATTGTTCACCGCCAATTGCTTCAAATGGTGTCATCGGTTGCTTGCTCATCCTTTATAAACTCCTTTTTCCATGAAATGTATATCTATTGTAGCAATGGAATGTTATGAAGGGCAACTAAACAGCCTTCATAACATTCTTTGCTTATTCTATATGTTGCTAATAAATCTGCACTTTCCAAAAAGGTGAAACATAGCCACCAGTAAATCACTTCTGCACTGATGGAAATTTTACTTTAGCGCTCTTCGTTTTGTTTGGCAAGGAAAAAGCGTTTTACTTTGTTGTTTGTATGACGAACTGGTACGTTATGTTGCTTTAATAACCTTATAAATGCTGCTTTGCCGGTCTTTTCATCTTGCACTTCGTATTCAATTTCATAATCATCGTGATTGTAATAGAAACTATGATCAAAGACAAGCGTTCCGCCTTCAAATAATGTTTCAGCTCTTTCTGTTGTTAAACTACCCATATAAGTTAAAGAGGAAACGGGAATTTGTAATTTGTGTAGCTGATCCATTACAGTTCCTTGAATGAGTGCGTTTGTTTCCATCATAAGTTTTGCTTCTTTTTCTGTTACAGACTGATGAGTTTCTAATAAACCAATTTCAGCAGGTTGTTTTAATGTTAATGTATAAGTTCCATCTTTATGACGAATACGAAGTGCAGAGCCTGCATCTTTTAAAGAGAAGTGAGGTGTTTCAAAGTAGTGATTCACTTGTTTTGTAAATGCTTCAATAGAAAAAGATTTGCATAATGTTTGGAATTCTTCCTCTGTAACCATATTTTTAAATTCAATTTCAATTTCTTGTGTCATTTTATGCGCTCCTTTTGAAAAATAATTCTTTCCACATTATCGCTTTTTCGCAAATTTGGTTCAATGTTTTATTTGTTTGCGTCCATGTTATGATACAATAATACTGTTAAGTAAGACAGGAAGTTGAGATGGAGGAGTTTGAGAATGCAAAATAAAATTCAAGTTAAGAGCGTAGAAATGAGAGAGAATGCGCTTATTTTTTGTGCGGAAAATACTGAAATAGAGGTAAAGGAGTTAAGTGCGCGTAATCACGTACTTGTAGACTCAGACAATTTATCATTTTTATATATCTTAGAAAATGAATCATCTTTCATTTATGTAAGTATTCCGCATACATGCTGGGAAGCAATGCATGAAGCGATGAATAAAGATACAGCGATGTTTATTCGCGTGAATGATGTTGAAATAGAATTAGAAGGATTAAAAGAAGAAGTTGAATATTTAGTTGAAAATATTGAAGGTAATGCAAATTACGGAGAAGAACTAGTAACTGCTGTAGAAAAAGTGTTTCTATAAGCAAATGGATTGATTTTGGTGGTGGTTGAAATGAATCGTAATTGGGAAGAATTTTTAGCGCCTTATCACCAAGCGGTGGCGGAGCTGAAAGTGAAACTAAAAGGAATGCGTACTCAATTTGCAATGTTAACGGAGCATTCTCCAATTGAGTTTGTAACAGGAAGGGTAAAGTCGGTTGCAAGTATTATTGATAAAGCGGAGAAGAGAAATGTACCGCTAGACCGAATTAGAGAAGATATGCAGGACATCGCGGGCCTTCGAATGATGTGTCAATTTGTTGATGAGATTAAGCCTGTTGTAGAATATCTTCGAAAACGAAATGATTTTGAAATTGTGGAAGAACGTGATTATGTAACGCAAAAGAAAGATAGCGGCTATCGCTCTTACCACGTTGTCATTAGTTATCCTGTTCAAACGATACAGGGAGAAAAAAAAGTGTTAGTGGAAATTCAAATTCGCACGTTAGCAATGAATTTTTGGGCAACGATTGAGCATTCTTTAAATTACAAATATAGTGGACGTTTTCCTGAAGATATTAAAATACGCTTACAACGTGCAGCGGAAGCAGCGTTTTTATTAGATGAAGAAATGTCTTCCATTCGTCTTGAAATTCAAGAAGCGCAAAAGGTCTTTTCACGAAAGCAGGAAACGAAAGATTCTGAATCATAAACTAAAGGGTGTTGGGCGATGAAATTTACAATTATGTCAAAGGGTGATCAATCATCAGATACACTAGCAAGTACGATGAAAGAATACTTGCTAGATTTTGGGTTTACAATGGATGAAAAGGAACCTGATATTGTAATTTCTGTTGGCGGAGATGGAACGCTTTTATATGCATTCCATCGTTACTATAATCGATTAGATGAAACCGCATTTGTTGGTGTACATACAGGACATTTAGGTTTCTATGCAGATTGGTTACCAACGGAAGTAGAGAAGTTGGTGATTGCAATCGCTAAAACACCGTTCCAAGTGGTTGAATATCCACTTTTAGAAGTAATTATTCGCTATGTGAATGGTAGTAAAGAGTCGCAGTATTTGGCGATGAATGAAGCGACTGTAAAAAGTGCAGAAGGTACATTAGTAACAGAAGTGGAAATACGCGGAGAGTATTTCGAAACGTTTCGCGGAGATGGTCTTTGTATTTCTACTCCTTCAGGAAGTACCGCGTATAATAAGGCGCTTGGCGGAGCAATTATTCACCCTTCTATTGAAGCGATTCAAATTGCAGAAATGGCATCTATCAACAATCGTGTATTTCGTACGGTAGGTTCGCCGCTCGTGCTGCCGAAGCATCATACATGCGTTTTAAAGCCGGCTGCAGGAATGAACTTGCAAATTACGGTGGATCATTTGACGATGGTTCACCAAGATGTGAAATCAATTCAGTATCGCGTTGCAAACGAGAAAGTACGATTTGTTCGTTTCCGTCCGTTCCCATTCTGGAAACGTGTTCGTGACTCGTTTGTTGCAGATAAATAGAGAGGGTTTATATATTTGAACAGATTTACATTGAAATGGGATATAGGGCTGGCTGAAGAAGGAACTTTAGTTAGAGAATTTTTGAAAACAAAAGGGATTTCGAAAGCTGCTTTAACGGATATAAAGTTCCGCGGGGGAGCAATTGAAGTAAACGGTCAACACACGAGTGTTCGTCACAAGTTACAAGCTGGTGAAGAGTTACAAGTCTTTTTTCCAGTGGAGGAAAGAAGTGAAGGGATGGAAGTGGAAGAGATCCCTTTATGTATCGTATATGAAGATGACGCGGTTCTTGTTATAAATAAAGAAGCAAATATGTCGACAATTCCGTCTAGGGAGCACCCGTCAGGAAGTGTTGCAAACGCTCTTTTACATCATTATGATAAACAAAATCTTGCAAGTACGGTGCACATTGTGACGAGGTTAGACCGTGATACTTCAGGGCTTATGTTAATTGCGAAAAATAGATTCGTTCACCACCTTTTATCGAAGCAGCATCAACAAAAAGGGGTGAAACGAACGTATGAGGCAATCGTTCATGGGACTATTTTAGAAGAAGTAGGAACGATTGACGCGCCAATCGGACGAAAAGCGGATAGTATTATCGAGCGAACTGTCTGTGAAGATGGTCAAAGAGCTGTTACTCATTTTAGAGTGATGGAGAGTTATTCAGATAAGATGCATGTAGCGCTTGAGCTCGAGACGGGAAGAACACATCAAATTCGTGTACATATGGCATATATAGGACATCCGCTACTTGGGGATGATTTATACGGCGGCCGAAGAGATGTGATAAAACGTCAAGCGCTTCATAGTACATCTTTGACGTTTTATCATCCTATTTTAGAAAAGGGAATGACTTTTACCGTAAGTATCCCAGAGGATATGCAATACGCTTTACATAACAATTAAAAGGGAACAAAATTCTTATCATAAAAAGAATTTTGTTCCCTTTTTTTAGCGGAATAATATTAAAATTTGATGTTCACCAGTACGCTTTATAACGAAAAAGCCACTTTCAGCTTTTGTAGCAATGCCGTCATCATTTGGACGACAATATCCGTGTGTTTCGCAAGTACCGTCATCACGTACTAACATTTGTCCAATTAATCCGACAGGAAGCCACTCAGTACGGTCTCTTCTTGATAGATACTTACAAGCTGGATTCCATTCTGTATTTAAAAGAGGTTGTATTTCTTGCGTATCCGTACGCGTATATTGACGTTTTCCGAAGCGGTCTGTTTTATAGCGTTTTTGCCAACTTAAAGCACCGCTATTTCCTATGAGAGCAGGAGTAGCGCTAGATATGCCTAATATGAATGTATCATTTGAAGTAGCTTTTCGAATTTTTTCTTCGTTACTAAATGTAATGAAATAACCGACATCAATAGGGCTATGATCTGCTGCCTCAAACATTTGTGCAAAATCAGTACCACCTGCATTGTAAGAAGCACCATCGATATACATTTCTCCGTTATGGGCAAGCCATTTGGCACCTATATTATAATCAGTGTCATTTGTCCCATTTGCAATAAACCAGGAATAAGCTTCTTCTGCTGTACCAAATTTCCCCATAATATGGCTGCCTGCAAAATTAGCTGTTGATGTATGATTTCCTTCCGCATGAGATGAGAATCCGTTAGCGATAGTTGCGGTTCCTTCTGCATGTGCTGCTTCGCCGAAAGCAATTGTATGATTTCCTTCCGCGTGAGAATAAGGACCGCCTGCTGTCGTTTCACTTCCTTCACTATGCGAACTATGTCCAGTTGCCTTTGTTTTTGAACCTTCTGCATGAGAAAAGGAACCCTCTGTATGAGTAAGAAATCCTTCTGCATGTGAGGCTATCCCGTCAGCCGTAGAGTGAAGGCCCTCCTTATATGCGTATCTGGCTACTTTTTCATTCTCAGCAGGAGTAGGTGAAAGTATAGGGGGCTGAGTGATAGTAGAATCCTCTTTTTTTATTTCATTGGTTAAAGTTAATCCCTCTTTTATTTTTGTTACTTGCTGTATAATATTGGTGGGAATTTCAGCTTGGGCTTTTTCTTTAATTGCTTTAGGAATTTCAGCTTGGACCTTTTCTTTAATTACTTTAGGAATTTCAGCTTGGATTTTTTCTTTAATTGTTTCAGGAACTTCTTTGTTTATATTCTCCTGTAAATTCTTTGACTCAAGTATAGGCTCATTGTTATGAGAAAGGCGTTTCTTTTTTTGTAGTGCCTTTATTTTTCTGTTATCTATAATTCGTCTCATAACAGCATGTTCTAAAGAAATATATGTTCCTCTCGTTTTCCCTGTTTTTATTTCCTCTCGTTCTTCTATTTCTTCAATAGCCGCGGCTCGTATGCTACACCAGTTGTTAATTCCATATATGGGATGATATAAAGGAGAGAAATTTCTTGTTTGTTTAGATCGTTTTTTCTTCATTCCGTCACCTCCTGCGACAGTATATGCCGCATAGTAAAAAAAAGATGCACTTCATAGCATCTTTTTTTACTGTATGACCGATTTTTAACGAGGAATTCGCCTAGAAATCATTCTTTATACGTACTCGGAATGAATTGTACAAAGGTAAATGTAATTATGAAATTGGGCGGAACTTCTCAATGACAAAAGGTAGGGAAGAAGGGACGGAAATGGTCTCCATTTCAGGATAACGAAGTCCAGTTAGTTTGCCGCCAAATACAGCGCCGGTATCAATATTGATTGTATGATTCACAAAGCGAGGCTCGTTGACAGGTGTATGTCCATATATAATCCATGTTTCCCCCTTATACTCTTTCGCCCAATCTCGGCGTACAGGTGAGCCGTCAGGATGCTTTTCTCCTGTAATATCACCATATAATACAAATGTTTGCACTTTTTTATCATTTCTTTCTATGTAATCCTGACGAATGCCAGCATGGCATACGATTAATTTCTTGTTATCCAGTATGTGATACAGGGGGGACTGCTCGTAAAGCGTAATGAACTTTTCTTTTATGATTTGTTGTTTATTAGAAGGTAATGCTTCATATTCGGCAACAGTTGTTTCGAGTCCATGAGCGATTGAAACATTACGCCCAAGGAAAAAACGATACAGTTTATTACAGTGATTCCCAGGCGCATAATAAGCTTCTTTTCTATTTATTACGAGCTCCCATACGATTTCAATCATACGTAATGAATGAGGGCCTCGGTCTGTAATATCACCAACGAACGCCAGCTTTCGTTTGGCATTATGTATAGGGAGACCACTAGCCCAGCTGTATCCTAGTTTCGTTGTTAAATCTTGAAACTCTTGGAAGCATCCGTGAATATCACCTATAATGTCATACTTCATATGTAAACCTCCAGTTCATCTTTTCATTAGTATATCTAAAATGAATATAGAAAAAAACATACCGGTTTTCCGATATGGTTCATTTAAACATAAAGATTTGTGTTCTTGAACGTACGTTTAAAATAAATCCAATAGCAATCATGTATGTGAGTAGTGAACTCCCGCCATAGCTCATAAGAGGTAATGTTATTCCTGTAATAGGGAGTAAACCGATTGTCATCCCAATATTTTGGAATACTTGGAAGGTGAACATTCCGATTGTACCAGCGCAAATATAACTACCGAAAGGTTCATTGCTTTCTAAAGCGATATGGATCATTCGGTAAATGAGTAAGAAAAAAAGTGAAATAATAACACTTGCTCCTAAAAAACCGAATTGTTCAGCGACATTTGTGAAAATAAAATCTGTATGTGGCTCTGGAAAATATACTTGTCCATTTTCCCATCCTTTTCCTTGCATTTCTCCTGAACCGGTAGCTAAAAATGCCTGTCTTAATTGGTATCCTTGTGCGTCATATTCGTAAGGAGATATCCAGCCATAGAAGCGGTTTAATTGATACTCTTTTAGAATATGCTCTTTAAAGAACTCTGTATGAGTGAAATAAATATATATTAAGGTAGAGCCTATGACGAAAATGACGGAGGTTAATCCGAGGATAAGGCGCCAACGTATACCAGAAACTAAAATCATTGCTGCAAGCATCGCGGAGATTACCATAGTGTTTCCTAAATCAGGTTCTTTTGCGATTAAAAGTAGTGGAGGTAAACTAGCTGCGAATATTTTTCCAAGTAAAATAAAATCTTCACGGGTTGTCCGGAAAAAGTACTTTTCATTATGATTTGCTATAATTCGTCCAATGATGATAATTAAAAATAATTTCATAATTTCAGAAGGTTGAAAGTTTCCGATGCCTGGAAGTCTATACCATGCGGTAGCCCCTTTAATCGTAACGGCACCTGGAACTTGAAGCTCTAGACCAATAAGAAGTATGAGGGCAAAGCTATACAAATACCAAGCAATTTGTTTATATCGATCGAAATCAATAATCATAATAACACCAATTGCCACAAATCCAATGACATACCATTGAATTTGTTTTAATGCAAAATTTATGTTTTGTAAAAATGGTGGTAAAGAAGCTTGTGCACTTGCAATAGCAAAGCAGCTAACAGTCCCAATGGCAAATAAAATAAAGATTAGTATGTAGTCTATTTGATATTGAGAGTTCGTATCTTTCACGGTATGTATTCCTTTCTATCGCCTAGTAAGTGTGATGATGACGTGATTGCAAAAAAATAATATGCAAGTAGACTGTTCATACATTTATTCCACTATTAATGGAAAGTCATACATAATAGGAAGGAATATCTCTTTTGTAATTATATTCAAGTTATAGGGAAGATGTACATCCGCATTTAGAATGAGGTTGGGATGTTATCTATAAAATTGCGAAAGCAGTAAAACTGATACCAGTTTTACTGCTAAGGAAACAATTATGCAATTTTTTCAATAACAATTGATGCCCCTGTACCAACAGCTAGTGATAATACCGCCTCTATACCAATTACTTCAACTGATACTGGAGCTGTTGTAATTTGTATAATCGCTTGGATAACGATAGGTGTTCCAAGTGAAACTAAGTTTCTTGCAGCACCTGGTACTGCTAGGCCATTTACTTGAATTTCAATGCCACCGAGTAAACCTGATGTTGCGGTATATACGATAACAGTAATTTTATATAATCCACTTTGGTGTATGGTGAAAGTATCGCTATCTAATTGAGTAATCGCTGTACCGAGCTGTGACCCAGCGGTATTAAATGGTACAGGCGTGTTAATCTCAACGTTGATGCTACTCGCAGCGGAGTTAAATGCGTACAATCCTGCTGGAAGTCCTAATCTAGATGGTCCAGTAGCACCAGTC